>CAJLTE010000001.1 GCA_905209435.1 uncultured Blautia sp.
AGTGATTAGGAGGGTATCGTATGGCTTCGAATATGAAAGCGGTAAAGCTGCGTATTAAGAGTGTACAGAGTACCATGCAGATTACCAAGGCAATGGAGCTTGTAGCATCCTCCAAACTGCGTAAGGCAAAAGAACGTGCAGAGACCTGTCGTCCATACTTCACAGAGCTTCATGAGACATTGAAAGATATTGCAAAAGAGAACACAGATTTCTCTTCTGTCTATGCAAAAGAGTCCGCAAACAACAAAACCTGTTATGTTGTGATCGCAGGTGACAGAGGACTTGCAGGCGGATACAATGCCAATCTTTTCAAATGTCTGGAGGCTTCTGCAGAGGGCAAGGACTATATGGTTCTGCCGGTTGGAAAGAAAGCAGTAGAATATTTCCGACAGAGAGGGATCGAAGCCCTGACAGAACAGTTTGCAGAAGCAGGAGACATTTCTGTAGCCGACTGTTTCGAGATGGCAAATATACTCTGCTCGGAATTTCGAAAGGGAACTTTTGGCCATATTGAATTATGCTATACTGTCTTTAATTCCATGCTTTCCCAGCAGCCGGAAGTGTTTTCATTGCTTCCGATGACTGACATCAGAGAGGAAAGCGGCGGAAAAGTAGAGACCAGAAATCTGATCCTCTATGAACCGGACGGAGAGACAGTATTTGATGCCATTGTTCCGGAATATCTGGCAGGTCTGGTTTATGGCGGTATCTGCGAAAGTACTGCAAGTGAACTGGCAGCCAGACGTATGGCTATGGACGCGGCTACAAGTAATGCGGAAGAGATGATCGATCAGCTCAACCTTTACTATAACAGAGCGCGTCAGGCAAGCATCACGCAGGAGATCACGGAGATTGTTGCAGGTGCAGAAGGTCTTTAATAAATATAATTTCCAATAGATGGGAGATTACTAACATGAGTGAAAAACACATTGGCGAGGTAGTGCAGGTTATCGGTCCGGTACTTGATATCCGCTTTGCGCACGATGAACTGCCGCCTCTTCTCAATGCCATAGAGATTGATAATGATGGCGCAAAGCTGGTTGCCGAGGTTGCACAGCAGGTTGGTGATGATGTGGTAAGATGTATTGCCATGAATTCTACTGACGGTCTGGTGCGCGGTGCCAAAGCTCTGGATACAGGCGGTCCAATTTCCGTTCCTGTAGGTGAGGAATGCCTGGGACGAGTATTTAACCTTCTGGGTGACCCGGTAGACAATCTTCCGGCACCGGAGGCAAAGGAACGCTGGTCTATCCATCGTCAGGCTCCTTCTTATGAAGAACAGATGCCTGCAACAGAGATTCTGGAGACAGGAATCAAGGTTGTTGACCTGATCTGTCCTTATGCAAAGGGTGGTAAGATCGGTCTTTTCGGTGGTGCAGGTGTAGGAAAAACAGTTCTTATCATGGAGCTGATCCACAATGTAGCAACTGCACACGGCGGACTTTCCGTATTTACAGGCGTTGGAGAGCGTACCCGTGAAGGAAATGACCTTTATAATGAAATGAAAGAAAGTGGAGTTATCGACAAAACTGCTCTGGTTTACGGTCAGATGAACGAGCCGCCTGGAGCACGTATGAGAGTCGGACTTTCCGGACTTACCATGGCGGAGTATTTCCGTGATGAGAAGAACCAGGATGTGCTCCTCTTCATTGACAATATTTTCCGTTTCACACAGGCAGGTTCCGAGGTGTCCGCACTTCTGGGACGTATGCCGTCAGCCGTAGGTTACCAGCCTACACTGGCAACTGAAATGGGTAACCTGCAGGAACGAATCACTTCCACAAGAAAGGGTTCCATTACATCTGTACAGGCTGTATATGTGCCTGCCGATGACTTAACTGACCCGGCTCCTGCAACTACATTCTCACATCTGGATGCGACAACCGTACTTTCCCGTGAGATTTCCAGCCAGGGTATTTATCCGGCCGTTGATCCTCTGGATTCCACAAGCCGTATCCTTTCCCCTGAGATCGTAGGAACCGAGCACTATGAGATCGCCAGATCTGTACAGCGAGTTCTGCAGCGTTACAAAGAACTTCAGGATATCATCGCCATCATGGGTATGGATGAGCTGTCCGAAGAAGACAAACGTACTGTAAGCCGTGCGCGTAAAGTACAGAGATATCTGTCACAGAGTTTCTCTGTAGCCGAACAGTTTACAGGTATGCCTGGTAAATATGTTCCACTGAAGGAAACACTGAGAGGATTCAAAATGATCCTCAATGGTGAATGCGATGACATTCCGGAGAGCTGCTTCCTGTTTGTGGGAACAATCGATGAAGTGTTTGAAAAAGCGAAGAAGCAGTAAAGGGGGAAATGTCCTATGAGTACTTTCCCGTTAAGAATCGGAACACCGGACGGATTACTCTTTGAGGGTGATGTGGAACGTGTAGTTTGCCGGAGCATCAGCGGCGATCTTGCCATTCTTGCCAAACACTGCAATTACTGCACGGCCCTCGGAATGGGTGAAGCCAGTGTTGTATTGGAGGATGGAAGCAGAAGAACTGCAGCCTGTATCGGCGGAATGCTCTCCGTCATGAACGGAAAATGCCGTGTCCTCGCAACCACCTGGGAGTGGAAAGAGGATATCGATGAGCAGCGTGCCCAGGATGCCAAAAAGAGAGCCGAGGAAATGATTGCCAAAGGCGGTCTCACAGACCACGAATACAAGATGGCAGAAGCTAAGCTACAGAGAGCGCTGGTGCGTCTGAGTGTGAAGAACTGAAAAGAATAATATGATGATAAGAACTGACAGGGACTCATTATGGAGAAACTGTCAGTTTTTGTATGTATTGAGATAAAGAAATTGTTTATGGGATCATTTGATTCGGGTGCTAAATGAAGTTGAAGCCTATTAGGAATGGATTTTCATACATTGACACGTTACCATGATAAGGGTAAAATAGAAACAGATTATTTTGATTTTCGGCAGCCAGCCGGAGTCATCTGAACAGGAGCGAATATACTATGATAGCAGAAAAAATGAAACCTTACGTACAGAATAATTCAGCCATCCGCATGATGTTTGAAGAAGGAAACCGCCTCAGAGCCATCTACGGCGCAGACAAAGTTTATGATTTCAGCCTCGGAAACCCAAGTGTTCCGGCACCGGAGTGTGTAAAGGAAGCCATCATCGATCTGGTAAATGAAGTAGAGCCAACCGTACTTCACGGCTACATGAGCAATGCAGGATTCGAAGATGTACGCCAGACCATTGCAGAATCCCTTAACCGCCGCTTTGGCACTAAATTTGCAGCAAAGAACCTTATCATGACTGTAGGTGCAGCCAGCGGACTGAACGTAATTTTAAAGACAATCCTCAATCCAGAGGAAGAAGTAATCGTTTTTGCACCATACTTCCTGGAATACGGTGCATATGTGCGTAACTTTGACGGCAAACTTGTGGAAATCTCACCGGATACAACCACATTTCAGCCAAATCTTGAAGAATTCGAACAGAAGATCACAGCAAAAACAAGAGCCGTGATCGTAAACACCCCGCACAATCCAACTGGCGTTGTATATTCTGAAGAGACCATCAAGAAACTGGCAGCAATCCTTGAGAAAAAACAGCAGGAATTCGGTAGCGTAATTTACCTGATCTCTGATGAACCGTACAGAGAACTTGCCTATGACGGAGTAAAAGTTCCATACCTGACCAAATACTATGACAACACAATCGTTGGCTATTCCTACAGCAAATCCCTCTCTCTCCCTGGAGAACGTATCGGCTATCTGGTAATCCCGGATGAAGCAGACGGCAGCGAAGAACTCATTACAGCAGCAGCCATCGCCAACCGTACCATCGGATGTGTCAATGCCCCATCCCTGATCCAGAAAGTTATCGCAAAATGCGTAGACGCAGAAGTCGACGTAGCTGCTTACGACAAGAACCGTCTGGCATTATACAACGGTCTGAAAGAATGCGGATTCGAATGTATCAAACCACAGGGTGCATTCTATCTCTTCGTAAAATCCCCGGTAGCAGACGAAAAAGCATTCTGCGAAGCTGGAAAGAAATACAACATTCTCATGGTCCCAGGAAGCTCCTTTGCCTGCCCTGGATATGTGAGACTGGCTTATTGTGTATCTTATGATACGATCATTAATTCCTTGCTGGAATTTAAGAAGCTGGCGAAGGAATTTGGGCTGTAAACAGAATTAAAAATAAAAAAGGCGAAAGACAGGTAGTGAATGTATAATTACTGCCTGTTTTTTTGTGCAAATGATCATATAGTTGCACAGCGTTACTGTTCACAGAGCGAACAGTAACTGCACAGACATTGTGCAAGAAGATAAACTCACTGTACGTTGTGACGCATCCGGTAATAGGATATAATGGAAACAAAGAAAAACAGGGGGAATAAACTATGGCATTGCTTTATATATCCGATCGTGGAAAACGATTATTAGATGTGTTACTGGCACAGACAGATTATATTACAATGGATACTTTGACGAAAATATTAGATGTTTCAAGACGTACTGTCTATTATGATATCAGCAAAGTGAATATCTGGCTGGAGCAGGCTGGAATGCCAGCTCTTGAAATTGTAAGAGAAAAAGGATTATTCATTCCATATAAAGACCGTGAAAGAATCAACAACTGTCTGGAGACAAATAATGAGAAAACAGTTTATATTTTCTCACCGGAGGAACGGGAACGGGGAATCATCTGCTATATTATTTATTCAAATAAACCGGTTTATCTGGAACAGATAACGGAATGTTTTGACGTGAGCAGAAATACGGTATTTAAAGATTTGAAGAAAGTGGCAGAACGTCTGGAACAGTATGAACTGGAGTTAGAATATCATTCAAAGACAGGATATAAGATAGAAGGAGACACTGTACGGATTCGCGCACTGTTTATGCTGTATTTTAATGAGATGTTTTCATTATTTCAGAATGGCACATTACGTTTCTTTTTTCCAGATAAAATAGAAGTATATTACAGGAAAATGAAAGAAATTGAAAAAGAACTGGGGGTCCGATATGTAGAAGGAATATTGTTTGCAATGGCTGCAATGATTCCGCTTTTGTACAGGCATCGTCAGGCACTTGTTTTTCCGGGACTGAAAATCAGCCAGATGAAGGAAACCAGGGAATATAAACTTGTGGCAGAATATTTTCCGGATCTGCTTCTGGAAGAGCAGTGTTACCTTGCTCTGCATTTGTGTGGATCAAGAGTCAATACAGTTCCGCCGCAGTTTTTTGCCAATCCATCCAGACAATATATACGGGATCTTGTAAAAGAAATGATTGCTGAATTTGAAAAAACAGCTTGTGTCATTTTTGAAGACAGAGAAAGCCTGGAAAGGGGATTGTTTATTCATCTTGGGACATCGCTTTATCGTTATCAGTACGGAATCCAGATTGGAAATACACTGGGAAATGATGTGATGAAAGAATATCCGGATCTTTTTTCTATTACCCGCACAGTAATAAAAAAACTGGAAGACAATATCGGAATTCCAATTCCTGACAGTGAGGCTGCATACCTTGCACTTCATTTCGGAAGTGCACTGAAAATATCCGAAAAAGATAATCAAAAACTAAGAATTCTGATCGTATGTGTAAACGGAATGTCCACCGGAAACATGATCAGACGGGAGGTGCAGAAATTGCTTCCATTTGCAGAGATTGTAGATGTGCGGGCAGTTGTAAATCTTCTGAATGTTCAGGATGTATGTGATCTTATTATTACAACGGTAAAAATTAACAGTGTAGTGCCAAGTATAGTAGTCCATCCGATACTGACAGAACTGGATCGAAGAAACATTATGAATCACAAACTGATCGCGCCTAAAGAAATCGAGATCCGGCGGGAGCAGATATTTCAGGTTATAAAAAAATACATATCTCCGGAAAATTATAAGGATTTAAAGGATGATCTGACAGTATATCTTCAGGGCGGCATGCAGGAATTTGCCATAGAGGACAAGCTGGAATTGAAGTTAAATAAAATGCTTGATGAATACCGGATACGGATTATTTCAGAAAAATGTAACTGGCAGCAAAGTATAAGGTATGCAGGACAGTGCCTGATTGACTGCGGAAGTATAGAACAGCGATATCTGGACAGTATCATCATGCAGCTTCAATATTATGGACCGTATATGTTTTTGACAGATTCCGTATTGCTTGCACATGCAAAACCAGAAGATGGAGTGAATACATTGGATGTTTCACTGACTGTTTTTAAGGAACCAATTGTATTTTCAGGAGAAAGAAAAGCGAAAATGATTATTGTTCTGGCTGCGGAGGACCAGGAAAAACATCTCGCTATTCTACAGGATATTCTTGAGCTTGTCAGCAATGAAGAAGTATTGGATATTCTTACAAAATGTAACACGAAAACAGAGATACTTTCTGCTGTAAATTATTTCCTGCAAAGCGAAAAGAAAGCATGATCCGGAGTATCTTTTTTGCATAAATACGTTACAATTTCTGGACTTCTATGGGACAGTAATTGATGATATGATAAAGCCAGTTCAGAAGAACAGAGTCGATCGGCAGATAAACACAGAAAATTTCAGAAAGGAAGAGTTGCGATATGGGACTTGTGAAATTGGAAAATGTACAGATTTGCCAAAGAGCAGATAACTGGCAGAACGCCATCAGAATCTCCGTACAGCCACTGGAACGGGGCGGTTATGTAAAAAGCTGTTATAAAGAAGAAATTATTGCTAATCTTGAAAAGCTTGGTCCTTATATTATGATTGCAGATAACATTGCCATGCCGCATGCCAGACCGGAACAGGGAGCAATTGAAACCCAGATTGGAATTACTTTATTCAGGGAAGGGGTTTCATTTGAAGGCAAAGAGGAAACTGCAAAATTGTTCGTAACGCTGGCAGCGAAGGATAGTGACAGTCATGTGGATGCATTGGTAAAGATATCAGAACTGTTGTCAGACGAAGAAAAAGTTGAGTCAATACTGGCTTCGCCGGATCAACAGACACTTTATCATTATTTTGAACGTATTTAAGAAAGGAAAAGGATTATGCTTGGAATTTTACAGTTTATTCAGCAGATACTGTCAACACCTGCAATTTTTGTTGGCCTGATCGCACTTTTGGGATTGCTGTTACAGCGTCAGGATCCACAGACATGCATTAAAGGTACGATTAAAACAATACTTGGATTTATTGTTCTGAATGCAGGAGCAGGTGTGGTTCAGGATTCTATTATTCCATTCGGCGAATTGTTTCAGGCTGCTTTCCATGTAGAAGGAGTTGTACCGAATAATGAAGCAATCACTTCACTGGCATTAAACAGTTATGCAGTACAGACAGCTTCTATATTTGCTCTTGGAATGTGCGCAAATATTATTCTTGCAAGATTTTCAAAACTGAAATACATATTTCTTACAGGTCATCATGCATTATATATGTCATGTCTGATCTCCATTCTTATGTCGATCAGTGGATTAAAAGGTGCAAAGATTATCATTGCAGGTGCATTACTTTTAGGTCTTGTAATGTCAGTATTTCCGGCTATCATGCAGCCGACGATTGAGAAGATAACAGGAGATGATTCCCTTGCACTTGGACATTTTGGAAGTGGCTGTTACTGGCTGAGCGCACAGATTGGAAAACTGTTTGGAAAAAAGGAAAATACAAAGACCACAGAAGATATCAATTTTCCAACAACCTTATCTTTTTTAAGAGAGAATACTATTTCGATTGCACTGGCAATGTTTTTATGCTATATCGTAGTATCTGGCGCAGCAGTTTTCACTGCTCCGGCTGAAGCTGCGGAAATTATCGGTGAAAATAACTGGATCATTTATTCGGTTATTCAGTCCATTACATTTTCAGCAGGTATTTATATTGTATTATCCGGTGTACGTATGCTGATTAATGAGATTGTTCCTGCATTTAAAGGGATTTCAGAAAAACTGGTGCCAAACGCCAAACCGGCGCTGGATTGTCCGATTGTTTTTCCTTATGCTCCAAATGCAGTATTAATTGGTTTCTTTTGTTCCTTCCTTGGCGGAATTGTGGCACTGGTAATTCTTGCACTGATGGGAAAAGCAGGAATAGCAGTAGCAATTGTTCTTCCGGGAGCAGTTCTCCATTTTTTCTGCGGAGCAACTGCAGGTGTATGTGGTAATGCAACAGGCGGATTAAAAGGTTGTATCACAGGAGCGTTTGTACATGGAGTGGTTGCCACATTTCTGATCGCTGGAATGTATCCGGTGTTAAGTTCTATGGGATTTGCGAATACAACTTTTTCTGATACAGATTTTACAATTGTAGGTATTGTCTTTGGAAATCTTACAAAACTTGTCAGTGATAATATGATGTTTGGAATTATTGTAATATTATTTCTGCTTCCAATTATATATAATATGGTTACCGGAAAGAAAGAGAAAAACATTTAAGAAGAGGGTATGATTTGTGAAGACGGCAGGAATTGACATTGGGACAACAACAATAAGCGGTGTTGTTCTGGAAAAGGAAGAAAACAGGAAGGTAAAAATCCTGGAAGCAAAAACAATAGAGAATGGATGCTTTATTATAACTGAAAATGAATGGGAAAGAATACAGTATGTCAGAGGAATTGTGAAAAGAGCAGTGAACCTGCTGGATTATTTTCTGGAGAAGTATCCGGATATTGAGAGAATCGGACTTACAGGGCAGATGCATGGAATGGTTTATGTTGACAAAGAAGGAGATTGCGTCAGTCCATTATATACATGGCAGGATGCCAGAGGAAGTATCTGCGATGAGAATCATATTTCTTTAACAGAAGAAATTCGGAAAAAATGTAAGATTCAGGCTGCATCAGGATATGGACTTGTTACACACATTTATAATATCAGGCACAATTTGCTTCCGGATTCAGCGATGAGTTTCTGTACGATTATGGATTATTTTGGAATGTATTTGACAGGACGAAAAAAACCTCTGGTACATGTGAGCAATGCTGCGAGTTTCGGATTCTTTGACAGCCGTAAGATGCGTTTTGAAAAAGAAAAACTGGCTGAACTGGGGGTAGAAGAAAACTGGCTGCCAGATGTCTGTACGGAAATAGAGAAATTGGGTACATATAAGGAACGGACAGTTACAACAGCAATTGGGGACAACCAGGCAAGCTTTCTCGGAGCAGCAGGCGATGAGGAGAATACTTTACTGATCAATATGGGAACCGGTGGACAGATTTCTGTTCTTTCCACTCAGAATTTTTCGGAAAATGGAATTGAAGCGAGACCTTTCCTGAAAGGAAAATATCTGCTTGCCGGAGCATCCTTGTGCGGAGGCAAAGCATATGCGCTTCTGGAGCAGTTTTTCCGGAGATTAGTGAAGGAAGCAACCGGACAGGATCAGTCGTTATACAAAGTAATGGAAAAGATGGCAGAAACAGGGAAAGATCTGAATAGTGAAAGAATTGAAGACCGAAAGATTAAAGTTGAAACAACATTTGACGGTACACGTGTAAATCCGGAAAAAAGTGGCAGTATTACTCATATATGTCCTGAAAATTTTACTCCTGAAGATTTCTGCTATGGTGTTCTGAAAGGAATGAGTACTGAATTGTATCAGATGTATATGACTATTCAGAAAGGAACCGGAATAAAAATCAGACATATGGTTGCTTCTGGAAACGGGCTGAGAAAAAATCCGGTATTGTGTGAAATTATTGAAGATATGTTCGGGACAGAGCTTGTTCTGGCAGAATGTGAAGAGGAAGCTGCAACAGGGGCGGCAATGAGCAGTATATATAACTGATTAACTAAGTAAGGCAGCGGAGTAGATTATAAAAATCCGGTCAATGATTAAGGAGGAAATAGTGATGATTAAAAAAATTATGTGTTTTTGTGGTTCTGGTCTGGGTACATCTTTTGTAATGGAGATGAATGCAAAAAAAGCATTAAAGAATCTTGGAATAGAAGGGGTTACAGTAGAACATTCTACAATTGATGATGTAGTTCCTGGAGCAGCAGACCTGTTTATCTGTAGCGCAGATCTTCTTCCAAATGCAAAAAAAGCAGGAAAAGCCATTGGATTGAACAATATGGTAGCTGTAAAAGAAATACAGGAAAAACTAAAGGCTGCATTTGAGGAAGAATAAGTATAGTGAGCATGGCGTATGAATAACTCTGCGCCATGCTTTTTATGTCAGAGGAAATTACTCCATAATGTTTCCATGACATAAAAAGGCCCTCCGGGCAGGATTCTTTCTTACTGTCCGATTTATTGTATACAATTCTTACTTATGTTTAGATGTGTTTTTTCACATACAAGAAAATTTTATGAAAACTGCAAAAAAATCACAGAAAAAAGAGACAGTATTTTCAACGCTATGGAAAAAATACAATTTTTGAAAAAACAAACATTGTAATATTGCGCTCAACGTGACATAATAAAAATGGAAAAGTAAAAGGCAGGTTAAATTCTGGTTAGAAACAGGTAAAAATAACCTGCTTACATTATGCGCCGATTTCCCGGGATGAGGGTGGAAATTGGTCTGACGACAAAGGAGAAAATGATGGAAATTTTTTCAATGATATTGTCATTATTAAGCGGAGTAGCGTTATTCCTGTTTGGTATGTCATTGATGGGTGACGGCCTGAAGATGGTCGCCGGAAATAAGCTGGAAGCTTTCCTGTATCGAATGACAAACACACCGCTGAAAGGAGTTGCACTTGGAACAGCAGTTACCAGTGTAATCCAGTCATCTTCCGCAACAACTGTAATGGTTATCGGTTTTGTAAACTCTGGTATGATGAAACTGAAACAGGCCATCGGTATTATCATGGGAGCCAACATCGGAACCAGTATTACCGGATGGATCCTCTGCCTTTCCTACATTGACGGAAAGAATGGAATTGCCAAGATCTTATCTACTGCAACAATTTCCGCTGTAGTAGCAATTGCCGGTATTATCATGCGTATGTTCTGTAAACGTTCTGTGCACAAGAACATCGGTAATATCATGCTTGGTTTTGCAATCCTGATGACAGGTATGCAGACAATGAGCGGTGCTGTTTCACCACTGAAAGATAGTCCGACATTCACAAACATGCTGACAATGTTTTCCAACCCGCTGATCGGTATTCTGGTAGGTATCGCATTTACAGCAGTGCTTCAGAGTGCATCTGCAACAGTTGGTGTACTGCAGGCATTATCTGTAACAGGTATCCTGACATTCTCCAGTGCATTTCCGATCGTTCTCGGTATCGGAGTAGGCGCTGCATGTCCAGTCCTGATCTCTGCAATCGGTGCGAATAAAAACGGTAAACGTACAGCACTTGTTTACCTGATCAACGACTTATTTGGTCTGATCCTCTGGTCCATAATCTTCTATACCGTAAATGCCATTGTACATTTCGGATTTATGGATATGATCATGACACCTGTTTCTATTGCTTTACTGAACACAGTATTCCGTGTAGCAACTGTATGCGTTCTGTTCCCATTCATACCTAAGATCGAGCAACTGGTATGCTGGCTTGTAAAAGACAGTGCAGAGGAACTGGAAGACGAGGCAGACTTCGATCTTCTGGAAGAACGTCTTCTGAATTACCCGGCACTTGCAATCGGACAGTGCCACCGTGCTATGAGCGGTATGGCAAGGAAACTTCGTAAGAACGTTAACCGTGCCATGAACCTCCTGAATGAATACCAGCAGGATAAATTTGATAAGGTACAGAGAAAAGAGAACCTGATTGATAAATACGAAAGCCGACTTGGCGACTATCTGATGAAGCTGACAAAGCATGAAATGAACAGTGCCCAGACAAAACAGGCATCTCTTTATCTTCATACTATCAACGACTTCGAGAGAATCGGTGACCATGCATCCTATATCGCATATATGTCCTGTGAAATGCATGATAATCACACTAACTTCTCACAGGAAGCATGGGATGAGCTGAATGTAGTAATGGAAGCAGTCCGTGAGGAAATCAATCTTACCTGCCGTGCATTCCTTAATGATGATAAGGAGATGGCACAGAGAGTTGCACCCCTCGGAATGATCATTACATCCTTATGTAATGAACTGAAGATGCATCATGTAGAACGTCTGAGTAACGGTAAGTGCGGACTGGAAGAGGGAACTGTATATACAGATATTCTGAACAGCTTCAACCGTATCGCTGCACACTGTGCAAGTGCAATGGTAGCCCTGCTCAAGAGTGGAGACGAGAATCCGGATATGCATATTCATGATTCTAAGATTTATCCGTCTGACAGTGTAGAATATTATACATACTTCAAGGAATATCGCCAGAAGTATGAGATCGTAAAGAATGAAGAACACATGCGAAGCATGGAACCGGAAGAAGTGGAATAATATCTTTATACTACAGGAAAATAAATATATCTGATATAATGACAGCAGATAATCTGGAAACGGAGGTCTGCTGTTTTTTAGTTGCTATATTGCTAAAACAGCTTATCGCAGGTGTAAGATGCTTGCAGGCAGAAAATTTCTGTAGACATAATACCCAGCACCTTAAAAGGAGGAAATGAACTATGCTATTCAATAACAGAACAGTCTATCTTGGTGCATCCAGAGACAAATATGAGCAGTTTTGCAAGGCATTAGATGCAGAAAAGATTAAATACAAAACCAACAGAATCAACCACGAAGAAAAAATGACAGCCCCAGGCCGGGGAACCACCCGCAGCATGGGTGGAAATCTTGGAACAGATAAGACATTGTACGAAATTCTGGTTGGAGAGAAAGATTACGATAATGCAATGGGAATTTTGAAAGCATTAAAGTAAGACGGAATTTAAGGAGGGAAATAATGTCAGTAACAATTATTTTGGCAATTATTATTCTGGCTATTTATATTGCTATGCTGATTATAAGGCAGAAGAATAAAAGCAGTGCGAAGGTTTATGGGACACTGCTTATAATTCAGGGAGTTTTGTGGAGTTTGGTACTGGGTAATAATTGGACAGATAGCGATACGGTATATAGGGTTGTTTATATTGTGATGATCCTCATATCATTTATATCAGGAATTCAAGTGTTATCCAAACGTAAGTGATGAAATTTGATTTCTTGTGGAGGATAATGGGACTTTATATTTCAAAATGCAGATACAGTCATCCTAAAATGTAGTTGTGAATGACTTAGAAAGAGAAAAATATAATTACAGTCATCTCAAAAAACGACTATGGGTGACCTAAACTAAGAAAAGTGAAATTAAGGTCATCGAAAGAAACGATTAGGAATGACCTAAATCAAGAAAAGTAAGCTTAAGGTCATCGGAAGAAACGACCAGAAATGACCTAAACCAAGAAAAATAAAATTGCAGTCATCGAAAGAAAACATTATAAATGACTTAGAATAAGAAAAGCATGATTACAGTCAAGCCAGAATAGAATTATGATTGACTTAAAGCGAAAAAACAAAATTACAGTCAATTCTACCAGCGGTAGGGTGACTTTTCCCATGGTCTATGACATAATCAAAGTAAAAAAGTACAAGAAAGACATACAAGGGAGGGCACACTATGGTAGACATACAGAAAGTCGGAGCATTCATTGCACAGTGCCGCAAAGAACATAACTGGACACAGAAAGAGCTGGGTGAGAAATTGGGAGTTACAGACAAGGCTATCTCAAAATGGGAAAACGGAAGATCATTCCCTGATATCACTCTCCTTGAATCCTTATGTGAAACATTTGACATCACCGTCAGCGAACTTCTGTCTGGAAAGAAAATAGAACCAAAAGATTATAAAAGAGAAACTGAACGCCTGCTGATTCAGTCCATTGGCGAGAAACGCCTGAGAGGATTTCAGATAGGAATTTACTTTCTGGGGCTGGTAACGATTATATTGGGAGGCATTGGCTTCGGTATCTGGGGCACTCATATTTCATGGAAGATAGGTCAGGTACCCATGAAATGGATTTTGCTTGCAGCAGCCCTGATCATTTTTGGCGTCATGGCATACTTCGACCGAAATCTGCCAGGGAAAAATTACCGCAGTTCCATTATATGGCTTGAGTGTATTGTCGAAGCATTTACTTTAGCCTGCATTTTTGGAAATTCCATAATCAGTTTCTGGGATATTGATAATATGACAGAGAGCATAGTCTTTATTCTGATCATAGCTGTACTTATGGTCTGTACATTTGCTGCACGTATAATCGTAGCCCGCACAAACCGGGAAGAATATGAGATGCAAAAAAATGCAGATAAAGATGAAACTGAACAGTGAAAAGAAGAATTTGTTACATAAAGCAGACAGGCAGAACATGCCTGTCTGTTGCATAACTGGAAAAATATATAGAAAGCAAAAGTACGAAATCAAAACAGAAATAGACTGTAGAAGCAGTTGGGCAGATGGTTTCAAGCGTATAAAGTGCAGAGTTATTTAACATTTTTGATGTCATATTTATATAGTCGAAGAAGTATGCAAAAAGGTGTGCAAGATAGCGTGCAAGAAAGTACGCAAGTTAATACGCAAGATAGCGAATCAATGTGGGAGGGTTGCTATGAAGAAAAAGAATATAATAGCAGCAATTGTTGTGATTATTTTCACTGCCTTGAATGGTACAATGCTGTTTTACAATTACAGATTGACTACAGCTAAAAAAGACAATCAGTCTTATCTGGTACTTGAGGATGAACGCAGTCAAAATAAAAATACAAACATGCAAGTCTGGGATCTTAAAGATACTGAAACAAATTGGCAATTAACAGAACAGGATAAAGTTCATGCAATGCGCGGACGGGTAGAAAGAATAGAAGAAAATGATAAAACTTCAGCAGTTATCTGGAATGGAGAAGCTGAATACTCTGTAGAAATAAAGGCAGAAGATCAGATTCAGAAAGGGGATGAACTGGTTGTTTTCTATTCAGAACGGGATTCCAAATTAATTTCTCCGGGAACGTTTGCGCATCAATATGGATATGTGAAGATTAAATAGATCTTAGAGGCAAATCTAATAATTATTATAATCATTTTATGATAATTATTAGAATGTAATATATTAATTTGCTTAGAATGTCTATGATTTTAGCAGAATGAGTCTGCAAATTCTAAAAATATTTTGAACATCTTAATAATTGAGACAATTAAAAATGATTAGAAATAATTAGAAATGATTAGAATCATTGTTAGATTGTTAAATTAACAATAGTATATCCCAAAAACTGGCAGTCAGCCCTCAAAAGCTCCCTGCCAGTTTTTTTCTGCTCAAAATATAGTTGACAAATCACAACTCAGGTGATATGGTTAATTACACAAGTAATGAACCAAATAACTAACCTAAACAATAGACAGCCTGAATCCAGAAGCAGTTAACGGCACAAAATGGTTCATTTTATTCCAATCATCAAGAAACAACAAAAAAGGAGGAGTCCCATTTGAACGAGATCCTGACTCAGGAGAAGTCCATCTATATTCAGATCAAAGAAATGATAGAGAGCGACATTCTCCGTGACATACTCCTGGAAGAGGAGCGTGTGCCCAGTACAAATGAACTGGCGAAGTTATATGCTATCAACCCTGCTACAGCAGCCAAAGGAGTCAACCTGCTGGTAGACGAGGGGATTTTGTATAAGAAACGTGGAATTGGCATGTTTGTAGCAGAAGGAGCGAAAGAACAGATCATGAAAAAAAAGAAAGAGCATTTCTACGATGACTATATTAAGAGCCTCCTGGCAGAAGCTAGAAATTTAGGCATTACGAAGCAGGAATTGATCACCATGATTGAGGAATCCGCAGAGGGAGGGAATGAAAATGAGTAAATTAACAGCACAGGCATTAACCAAATCTTACGGAAAGAAAGAGGTTTTGCATAACATCGACCTCACACTGGAAAGTGGAAAAATCTACGGTCTGATCGGGAGAAACGGCGCCGGCAAAACAACCCTCCTTTCCATCCTGACAGCTCAGAATCCTGCCACAGCCGGAACCATCACTCTGGACGGACAGCCGGTATGGGAGAACCCGGAAGTGCTCAGACAGCTCTGCTTTTCCAGAGAACTGACTGCATCTAATGGAAGCGGGCTGGCAGCAATGAAGATCAAAGAATATCTGAAAATCGCCTCCACTTTTTATCCATACTGGGACAAAGAAATGGCAGACAGTCTGGTGCAGAAATTCCATCTGGATATCAAACAGAAGCTTGGAAAAATCTCCAAAGGTATGCTTTCCATGGTAACGATCGTCACAGCCATGGCAAGCAAAGCTCCATTTACATTTCTGGATGAGCCGGTAGCAGGCCTGGATGTGGTAGCCAGAGAGCAGTTTTATCAGATCCTTCTGGATGAATACACAGAAACAGGAAGAACCTTTGTTATCTCCACACATATCATCGAAGAGGCTTCGGACATTTTCGAAGAAGTGATCATTGTAGACAAGGGGAAAATCCTCCTGAAAGAAAACACTCAGGAACTTCTGGACAGAGCATACCATATCAGTGGCCACGAAGACCTGGTAAAAGCAGCCAGACAGCAGGCGCAGATCTACCACGAAGAACATATCGGAAGAAGCATGGGAGCAACCGTACTTCTGCAGCCGGGACAAGAATTGGAAGCGTCAGTGGAGCTTCGTATACAGAAACCAAATCTTCAGAAACTCTTTGTAGCACTTTGTGGAGAGGAGTAAGTTTGAATGAAGAATATAGAAAAATTGAAAGATAGCAAGAACGCTAATGAATGCGTTGGTAATGATAATAGATGTGATAACAGTAATAATTGGGAAGCGAACAGGGGCGACGAAGATGGTAACAGGAGCAGTATAAATAACAATATGAACAGAAAAATCTTCAAATACTGGCAGGAAGCTGTCGGTACATGGCTTTTGATCAGCATTGGAATCGGTACACTCTGGTATTTGTTCAAAATATTCGGATTAAACGATTCTACAGATAGAACAGCGGCATCTTTTATGGGAATTTTTTATCCATGTTTTATTTACATTGCAGGTATTATACTGATTTTTGCATGCGGTATAGGTCTGTTTATAGTTTACCTGCCGGTTATGCTTTCCATGAATGTGACCAGACAAAGTGCTGTTCGCCAGATTGCAGTTATGCTGACAGAGATGAGTATAGCTATCTGCCTGGTAATCGGGATTATATGGAAGATAGAAGAAATCGTCAGCGGGGAAGAGATAGAAATGTTTCCGGCTATATGGGTGATGTTTGGTATTCTTCTTATGGTATGCGCAGTTACAATGGCTGCAGGTGCAGTCGGTGTAAAATGGGGCGGAAAAGTATTGGTTCTGATTATGATTATCGTTGGTGTCTTAGTGGGAGCAACCGCCGGAGCATTGACCGCAATGAACTTTAAAGATTTAGATTGGATAAGTCTCCGTATCATCAGAATAGACAGAATTTTTGCAACAATTTCCACAAATGTGAAATGGGTATCTGCCGGGATAATCATCTTCATTTTGGCATATTTCCTTGCAAGAAAGCTGACATGTAGACTGGAAGTACGATAGGAGGACGATCAATTATGCTGGAAGCAGTAAAACGACAATTAAAAATGACATATGATCATGCAATACTCAGTTATGCAATGAGTATTCTGGGGTTCCTTGCAGCAATGATAATGTGGATTGTGATGAGAGGTGTACTAAGAGAAGAAGCGCAGTATGTTCCATTGGGAACGGTCATGGCATTGGTACTATGCGGAATCTGTATTCTTTTTTCACAGATCTTTCAGACGAAACTGTTATTTAATCTGGAAATCTCAATGGGAAGTACCAGAAGAACATTCTTCTTATCCTATCTGTTGGTACAGGCATTGTACAATGCAGGAAACTATATTCTTCTGGTTCTTCTGGTACTGCTGGAAAAGAAAATCAGGCCATTCCTGGTAGCTCGTAATGTTGCAGCCGGAAAGAAAGCAGAACTCATCTGGTCATGGACAATACGATATGGGTTTCCGGCACTGTTGGTATTTACGATCATATCCATTCTGTTTGGAACATTGTGGATGTATTTTGGAAAAGTGGCCGGAGTGATTTTGTGGACCTTATGGATGGCACTTTGCCTCGGCGGTCCGAATATCGCTGATGCGGTAACAGATGCACCTAATTCTATTCTTGGAAGAATCGGTCTCGGAATCGCAGGTATTGTCAGTTTCTTCTCAGGAGCGATTGGAATCATTACGGGAATCATCATTCTTGCAGTTGTATTTGCAGCGATTTATTATATGATACAAAGACAGGCAGTACAATTTTAACTGAAAGAAGTCCTCTGACTGCCAGATATACCGGCAGCCAGAGGACTTCAGTTTTTAGAGTTTTAACGTTATATTTTACTTAAAGGAAAAGGTGCTTATGCAATAAATTTATTTTGCTTCTTTTTTCTCTTCAGCTTTCTTGAATTCCGGAACATTTCCCTCTCCATAGTAAGCTTTCAGATAAATCTCTTTCAGTTCAGACATTAATGGATATCTCGGGTTAGCACCAGTACACTGGTCATTGAATGCCTGTTCGGTCATTTCATCCAGAGTATCAAGGAAGTATTTCTCATCTACGCCATACTCTTTGATTGTATGTTTAATCTCGATAGTATCCATCAGTTCCTGCAGTTTCTGGAGAAGTTTCTCGAATACTTCGCTGTCGTTTTTGCCTGTCAGACCTACAGAACGGCCAATCTCAGCGTAACGAGCCAGTGTATGCGGATACTGATACTGAGGGAATGTACCCATCTTAGCCGGAACTTCAGCTGCATTGTAGCGCAGAACATGAAGCAGAACCAGAGCATTTGCAATACCATGTGGAAGATGATGGAAAGCTCCCAGCTTATGAGCAAGAGAGTGGTTTACGCCAAGGAAAGCATTTGCGAAAGCCATACCAGCCATGCAGGAAGCATTTGCCATATGCTGTCTTGCTTCTACATCAGAACCATCTTTATATGCACGCGGCAGATACTCAAATACAAGTTTAATTGCATTTAATGCAAGACCATCTGTATAATCGGAAGCCATCATGGAAGCATAAGCCTCAAGTGCATGAGTCATAACGTCGATACCGGAAGCACAGGTCAGTCCTTTTGGTGCGCTCATCATATTGTCAGTATCAACGATAGCCATATCAGGCATTAATTCATAGTCTGCCAGAGGCCATTTGATACCAGTAGTTTTATCAGTGATAATAGCAAATGGTGTTACTTCAGAACCTGTACCGGAAGATGTAGGAACAGCTACGAAGTAAGCTTTTTTACCCATATGTGGGAATGTAAAGATTCGCTTACGGATATCCATGAAGTCCATAGCCATGTCATCGAAATTAGCGTCTGGATTTTCATAGAGAACCCACATGATCTTGCCGGCATCCATTGCGGAACCACCGCCCATTGCGATAATGCAGTCAGGCTCGAACATTCTCATTGCAGCAGCACCGGCTCTTGCAGAAGCGAGAGATGGATCTGGCTCTACATCGTAAAAGCAGGTATGTACGATTCCCATCTGATCTAATTTATCTTCGATCTTTTTAGTATATCCATTCTTATAAAGGAAAGAGTCTGTTACGATAAAGCAGCGTTTCTTGTGCATAACAGTGCCAAGTTCATCCAGAGCAACCGGCAGGCAGCCTTTTTTGAAATAAACTTTTTCCGGTGTTCTAATCCAGAGCATATTTTCTCTCCTTTCAGCAACGGTCTTGATGTTGATAAGATGTTTCACACCTACGTTCTCAGATACGGAGTTGCCACCCCAGGAACCGCAGCCCAGAGTCAGGGACGGAACAAGTTTGAAGTTGTAAAGGTCGCCGATACCGCCCTGAGAAGATGGAGTATTGATGAGGATACGGCAGGTCTTCATAGCTGCTGCGTGTTTTTCCATCTTTTCCTTCTCTCTTGTGTCAATGTAGAGAGCGGAGGTATGTCCATAACCGCCGTCAGCTACAAGCTGTTCAGCTTTGGCAATCGCTTCGTCAAAAGTTTTGGCCTTGTACATGGCAAGTACAGGGGAAAGCTTCTCATGTGCGAATTCTTCGCTGATGTCTACAGATTCAACTTCACCGATCAGAATCTTTGTTTCAGGAGGAACTGCAACACCGGCCATCTCAGCGATAGTGGCAGCCTTCTGGCCTACGATCTTTGCATTCAATGCGCCATTGATAAGGATAGTTTTTCTTACTTTCTCTAATTCATCCGGTTTCAGGAAGTAACATCCTCTGTAAAGGAATTCTTCTTTTACTTTCTTATAAATGCTCTCAAGAACAGTTACAGACTGTTCGGAAGCACAGATCATACCATTGTCAAAGGTCTTGGAATGGATGATGGAGTTAACTGCCAGACGGATATCTGCACTGTCATCAATGATAACAGGAGTATTTCCGGGACCTACACCTAAAGCAGGTTTTCCAGAAGAATAGGCAGCCTTAACCATTCCGGGACCACCTGTGGCAAGGATGATGTCTGCTTCACGCATAACCTGATTTGTCAGATCAAGACTTGGAACATCAATCCATCCGATGATTCCCTTCGGTGCACCGGCTTCTACAGCTGCCTCCAGAACAACCTTTGCTGCCTCAATGGTACATTTCTTTGCGCGGGGATGCGGACTGATGATGATTGCATTACGTGTTTTCAGTGCAATCAGAGTTTTGAAGATTGCAGTAGATGTTGGGTTGGTTGTAGGAATAACAGCAGCAATCAGACCAATCGGCTCAGCTATTTTCTTAATACCGTAAGCAGTGTCTTCTTCAATCACACCGCAAGTTCTGGTATTCTTATATGCGTTGTATACATATTCGGCTGCGTAATGGTTCTTGATAACCTTATCTTCTACAATACCCATTCCTGTTTCTTCAACAGCATCTTTAGCAAGCGGGATACGTGCTTTGTCAGCAGCAGTAGCGGCAGCTTTAAAAATCTTATCTACCTGCTCCTGGGTAAATGTTGCGAAAATCTTCTGTGCCTCTTTCATGGCTGCAATCTTTGCAGTAAGGGCTTCAGGGGTGTCGATGATGGTTGGGATAGTGTTCTCTTTTTTTGCCATTTGGGAATCCTCCTGTTTGTGTTTTCGTTAAAAGTATTTACCGTGACCTGTTATGTTTTTATTATACAAATAAACTGATTATTCGGTCAACAGTAACATTAATATGAGTATAACGAAATATTATGGTGAAAATTGTGCATAATCACGTAAATAATGTGAATAAAATATCAATTGTCAGAATATATGAGAAAAATTTAACAATATATGTTCTGTTGGCAACTGAGAGAAAGTTAAAAAAATAACGTTAATAAATTAACAACCTCGATAACACTATTATATGACTTCGTTAATAATTTGTCAATCTCTAAATACATAAAATAGTTAACAAATACTAACTTACGATTTTGTGAAAATATAACAATATAATTTGTCGAAAAATTTTTACTGAAAAGAAAATAGTTATCTTATATGATAATTTCATGAATATATAGAAAAGTTTGAAAGATGGATGTATATGAGCAGTAAGGCATGAATTTTGTTTAAATGGATAAAACACAAAAAGCTTAAAAATGAGAACTTTTAAGAGAGAACATAACAAACTCAGACCGAGATATAAAGCAATTATTAGAAGATAGTAGATTATAAAGAAAAAATAACTCAAAAAATATAATACTTATGAATAGGTCAGTTTCCAGCTTCGGAGCACTTATGTTTTTCCATGCATTTGCAGGAGTCTTAGAAAAACTTAGCCCCGCGAAATCTGCGTTATTCAGAAAAATGCAACTGTCTGAGCCGACAGGCGAGTTTTGCATTTTTCTGAATGCTTTTAGTAGATTCCGCGGGGCTTAGCTTTTCTTAGGCTCCGAAACCGCATGGAAAAACATAAGTGCTCCGAAGCGTCCCCTTATATTTATTTGCTTGTTTGTTTTAGGCTTTTCTAAAAGCAGCTCTCTTACGTTCTCTGGAATCCAGCAGTCTCTTACGGATACGGAGAGACTCCGGTGTAACCTCCAGCAGCTCATCCTGGTCGATGAAGTCAATTGCCTGCTCCAGACTCAGAACTCTAGGCGGAGTTAATTTTAGTGCATCGTCAGCAGAAGAAGAACGTGTATTGGTCAGATGTTTTGTTTTGCATACGTTCAGCTCAATATCTTCAGCTTTACCATTCTGTCCGATAACCATACCGCTGTAAACTTTAGCGCCAGGTCCGATAAACAGAGTACCACGTTCCTGAGCTGCGAACAGACCATAAGTAACAGCTTCGCCAGCCTCAAATGCGATCAGAGATCCCTGTTTTCTGTACTGGAAATCTCCCTTATAAGGTGCATAACCGTCAAACATGGTATTGATGATACCAGTACCCTTGGTGGATGTAAGGAACTCGCCACGGAATCCGATCAGTCCACGGGAAGGAATGTGGAACTCCAGACGTACAGTGCCGTCACTGGCAGTACTCATACCCTGCAGCTCACCTTTACGCTCGCTCAGTTTCTGAATTACAGTACCGGAAAATTCTTCCGGAACATCTACATAAGCGATTTCCATAGGCTCAAGCTTCTTGCCGCGTTCGTCTGTCTTATACAGAACCTCTGGTTTACTTACTGCGAATTCATAACCTTCACGTCTCATGTTCTCGATCAGAACAGACAGATGAAGTTCTCCACGTCCGGAAACTTTAAAGGCTTCTGTTGTCTCGGTATCTTCTACACGAAGGCTGACGTCTGTATTCAGCTCACGGTAGAGACGGTCACGAAGATGACGGGAGGTAATATATTTACCTTCCTGGCCAGCCAGCGGACTGTCATTTACGATGAAGTTCATGGCAATGGTAGGCTCGGAAATTTTCTGGAAAGGAATAGCCTCTGGGTTATCTCCTGCGCAGAGAGTATCACCGATATGGATATCTGCGATACCGGAAATAGCAACGATAGAACCAATGTTGGCTTCCTTTACTTCAACTTTGTTCAGACCGTCAAACTCATAGAGCTTGCTGATCTTAACTTTCTTGCGTTTATCCAGATCATGATGGTTTAACAGAGTCAGTTCCTGGTTAACAGCGATTTTACCATTCTCAACTTTACCTACACCGATACGTCCAACATATTCGTTGTAATCAATTGTGCTGATCAAAACCTGAGTATCTGCATCCGGATCTCCTTCAGGAGCCGGGATATATTTCAGAATTGCATCGAATAATGGAGCCATATCCTTAGGAGTATCATTTAAGTCGATCACAGCATGTCCTGCTTTTGCAGAAGCATACAGGAACGGACAGTCAAGCTGCTCATCAGAAGCACCAAGATCCATAAGAAGTTCCAGAACTTCATCTACAACCTCGTCAGGACGGGCTTCCGGACGGTCGATCTTGTTGATACATACGATTACATGAAGATCAAGTTCCAGTGCTTTCTTAAGAACGAACTTGGTCTGAGGCATAGCACCCTCGAAAGCATCAACGAGAAGAATTACTCCGTCTACCATCTTAAGTACACGTTCTACCTCGCCACCGAAATCAGCATGTCCTGGTGTGTCGATGATGTTGATCTTTGTGCCTTTGTAATGAATAGCAGTGTTTTTGGATAAAATAGTGATACCACGTTCACGCTCGATATCATTGGAGTCCATGACACGTTCCTGAACTTCCTGATTCTCACGGAATACACCGCTCTGTTTCAGAAGCTGGTCAACCAGAGTAGTTTTACCGTGGTCAACGTGTGCGATGATGGCTACGTTACGGACGTCTTCACGTTTTGTTCTCATAAAATGATTTCCTTTCCTCTTTAAGTTTGAATTGATTATTTACAGTTCACAGTTACCTGCAGATTGTTCCGCTGTAAAATAGATACTGGAATAATGCAGGCGTATTTATTCCTATTATATGTGATTTTTCTTTTGATTAGTTACCCGAATTTTCAGTTTACCACATTTTCACCAGATTACAAGGTGTTGAAATAAATTTTTTTATTTTTTAAATTCTGGTTCTAAACGAGAAAGCCTGTACATAACCTTATAAAGAACAATACAAGGCACACTAGAGCATACGCAGAAAACAAAAAAGCAGCAGAGGATATTCACGGTCAGTGCTGTGGCGTTTTCAGGGCGAAGGTGCTCTACGAGGAAGGAGAACCACATTATGGCAGATAAAATTATTGAAAACAATCAGGTATCTATGATGGGAAAAATTGCAGCAGGCTTCACATTCAGTCATCAGGTTTTTGGTGAAGGCTTCTATATGACAGAACTTCTGGTCAAGAGGCTCAGTGATTCGGAAGACAGGATTCCCGTGATGGTCTCAGAACGGCTGGTGGACGTAACACAGGATTATATAGGAGAATATGTAGAAATCCATGGTCAGTTTCGATCCTATAATCGTCATGAAGAGAAGCATAATCGTCTTGTGCTCTCAGTATTTACCAGGGAATTGAAATTTGTGGAAGAAGAGGACGAGACCGTTCCGGTAAATCAGATTTTTCTTGACGGATTTATCTGTAAACCACCGGTGTACCGTAAGACTCCGCTTGGAAGAGAAATTGCGGATGTACTTCTGGCAGTAAATCGTCCATATGGAAAGTCAGACTACATACCATGCATCTGCTGGGGCAGAAACGCCCGCTATGCATCCGCTTTTGAAGTAGGAGGTCACGTATTGATCTGGGGACGCATCCAGAGCAGAGAATATATGAAACGGATCGGTGAGAATGAAACAGAGAAAAGGGTTGCTTATGAAGTTTCTGTAAGTAAGCTGGAATATATGGAATAATAAGTACAGCAGGCAACATTATTAATTACTTGCAATTCTTCATAAACTGCGTTAATATAAGCGTATTCAGATAAAAACAGGATACTGTTTATCATGTCTATAATGACACAAAAAAGAAGGTTACTGTTCACTTCGTTCTCAGTAACACGCTTTGCAATGCACAGGATTTATGATGATCACATAAGTCTGTGTCATATGCCGCGGACATTTGGTGTATTTATACCCAAATGTCTTGTGGGATAATAGTGTGTGAACAGTAACGAAAGAATATACAATTTCAACAGCGATAAGAGGAATTGTTTGTTATGAAAAAAGAATTTACAGAGGTTTATTGCGGTGGAGGAAAAGGTAAAACAACATTGGCCATTGGCCAGTGCCTGAGAGCTTCCGCCCAGGGTAAAAGCGTCATTATTATTCAGTTTCTGAAAGGAAGAGAACGCGGAGAGTTGGATTTTCTGGAAGAACTGGATAATCTGGATATCAAAATATTCCGTTTTGAAAAACATGATGAGTGTTATGAGGAGTTGAATGAGCAGGAGAAAGCAGAAGAGAAGACTAACATTCTTAATGCTTTAAATTTTGCACGTAAGGTGATAGCAACGCAGGAGTGCGATTTTCTGCTTCTGGATGAGATTCTCGGACTTCTGGATTATGGGATCACTACCGAAGAAGTAATCGGTGATATTCTCAAGATGAAAGATGAGAGTATGCACATTTTGCTTACAGGACGGACGTTACCTGACAGCCTGCGTAAATATGCAGACAGCATAACTACACTGACAACAGAGAATTTATAGGTTGCCTGACACAGAGTGGGCAGGAACCTGTATAGAAGCTACAGAAGAATAAAGGAGGAGAGCAAATGGCAATTTTTAAAGGTGCAGGTGTTGCAATCGTAACCCCTATGTATGAAGATGGTAAGGTTAATTATGATAAACTGGAGGAGCTCCTTGAGTATCAGATTGCAAACAGTACAGACGCGATCATCATTTGCGGAACAACAGGAGAATCATCTACAATGACACACGGAGAGCATCTTAAGACAATTAAGTTTGCAATCGATAAAGTAAACAAACGTGTTCCAGTCATTGCAGGTACAGGCTCCAATTGTACAGAAACTGCAATCATGATGTCAAAAGAAGCTGCCTCTTACGGCGCAGATGCACTTCTGGTCGTAACTCCATATTATAACAAGGCAACTCAGAAGGGACTTATTGCTCATTATACAGCAATCGCAGAAGCAGTTCCGGAAACACCGATCATTATGTACAATGTTCCGAGCCGTACAGGATGTAACATTCAGCCGGCAACAGCAGTAGCTTTGGCTAAGAATGTTAAAAATATCGTTGGTATCAAGGCAGCCAGCGGAGATCTTTCTCAGATTGCAACAATGATGTCAATGGCAGACGGTGCTATCGAACTGTATTCCGGAAATGACGATCAGGTACTTCCGATTCTTTCACTTGGCGGACTTGGAGTAATTTCTGTACTTTCTAATGTTGCTCCGAAAGAAACTCATGATATGGTCATGAAATTCTTAGAGGGTGATACAAAGGGGGCAGCAGAGATTCAGTTAAAAGCAATCCCGTTGATCCACGCACTGTTCAGCGAAGTAAATCCAATTCCGGTTAAATCAGCTCTGAACCTTATGGGATGGGAAGTAGGACCTCTTCGTATGCCATTATCCGAAATGGAAGAAGCAAACAAGGAGAAGCTTGCAGCAGAACTGAAGAACTTTGGAATCAAACTTGCGTAATTCTGGATTGAGAGGGAAATACAAATGGTAAAGATTATTATGCATGGCTGCAATGGTCATATGGGTCAGGTAATTTCCGGACTAGTTGAGAAAGATCCGGATGCTGAGATCGTAGCAGGTATTGATGTAGCAGATCAGGGAAAGAACAGTTACCCTGTATATACAAATATGGAAGAATGTCAGGTAGAGGCAGATGCCCTTATTGATTTTTCTTCTGCAAAAGCGACAGATGCACTTCTTGCTTACTGCGAGAAACGCCAGCTTCCGGTTGTATTATGTACAACAGGTTTGAGTGAAGAGCAGCTTGCAAAGGTTGAAGAGGTTTCTAAGAATGTTGCAGTTCTGAAATCAGCAAATATGTCTCTTGGAATTAATACATTAATGAAACTGCTCCAGGATGCGGCAAAGGTTCTGGCAACAGCTGGATTTGATATGGAAATTGTTGAGAAACATCACAGACTGAAACTGGATGCTCCAAGCGGAACAGCTCTGGCGCTGGCAGACAGTATCAACGAAGCAATGGATAACCAGTATCATTATACTTATGACCGCAGTCAGAGACGTGAGATGCGTGACGATAAGGAAATCGGCATTTCAGCAGTTCGCGGCGGAACAATCGTCGGAGAACATGAAGTGATTTTTGCAGGTCCTGACGAGGTAATTGAATTCAAACATACTGCATATTCAAAAGCTGTATTTGGAAAAGGTGCTATCGAAGCTGCAAAATTCCTTGCAGGCAAACCAGCAGGAAGATATGACATGAGCGATGTCATCAGTGCGAAATAATAAAAAAGTAAAATATAGTATAGAAAAGAAGTGTACCCGGTAATTCGGTACACTTCTTTTTTGTATCAGAAATTTCTTCTGCGAATTTTTTCCAGAATAGTATTGTTTTTTATGCACATATTAAAATTACAATGATAAGAGATAAAACAGTTATATATCTTGTGATTTGCAGCTGTTTTAGATCTCGATATCATAAGACATAAAAATCATAATATAATAAAGCGGAGGGATTCTGCCGCATGAACGGGCGGACTGCTTTCCGGGAACAGGAGACGAATATGAGAAAAAAAGCAAAAAAAATTCTTGTGAGTGCGGCACTTATTATGTCCTTATGTATGTTTACTGCATGTGGAAACACCAATAATGCAGCAGATGAAGTGGACACAACAGAAGATGAAAACATTACTGATGAGAATGATATGAATGATACTGATAATAACACAGCAGATGATAATACTGCCAATAATACAGAGCAAGACAGAGAAAACAATACGAATACACGTAATAATGATGAAATTTCTACAGATAACGGAACAGTAGTTGAGGATAATAATGGAACTGGAAATGGAGCAGCAGAGGATGATATGACTGATAACGCAGCTGATGTTGAAGCAGGAGACAATGATAATGGAACTGTTTCCGGGGCACTCGGAAATGGAGTCAGAGATCTCGGGGATGGTGTTGGAAATGCAGTAGAAGATGTGGGCGATGCTATTGGAAATGCCGCAGAAGGGCGATAAAAAATAATTCAGAGAGACTGTTGCAGAAGGAAACTTACAGATGCAGCAGTCTCTGAACTTTTTTTCTATAATTTATTTATAGCGATTTCGTAACTTTTCCGGAAATTTTGAAAGTCAAATATAAAAAACAGGACATATAGAATAATTTATGGTATTATCGTAGTAAAGTTGAAAAGCTTTTGCGGAAAGTATACGCCTATCTGCCGGATATTAGGCAGACAGAAATTTTTATAAAAATAATAGAACACATACGGAGGTTAGATAGTATGAAATTCAGACCATGCATTGATATACATAATGGAAAAGTGAAACAGATCGTAGGAGGCAGTCTTACAGATGTAAAAGATCAGGCAGAGGAGAATTTTGTGTCTGAACAGGATGCTTCTTTTTATGCTGATTTGTATAAAAAAGCCGGGATAAAGGGAGGACATGTGATTCTGTTGAACGGTCAGGACTCTCCTTATTATGAAGCAACGAAAGCACAGGCACTTCTTGCACTTCATGCATATCCTAAAGGTCTTCAGATCGGCGGTGGTGTAAATCCGGATAATGCACAGGAATATCTGGAGGCCGGGGCAAGTCATGTGATCATAACATCTTATGTATTTAAAGACGGCAGAATTTCATGGGAAAATTTGAATAGAATGAAAGAAACAGCAGGAAAAGAGAATCTTGTACTTGATCTCAGCTGTCGTAAAAAAGACGGTAATTATTATATTGTAACAGACCGCTGGCAAAAATTTACAGATGTTCAGGTGACGTTGGATGTTATGAAAGAACTGGAAAATTACTGTGATGAATTTCTGGTTCATGCAGTAGATGTAGAAGGTAAAGCTCATGGAGTAGAGACTGAGCTGGCAGCTCTGCTTGGAGAGTATAATGGAAATCCTGTTACATACGCAGGCGGAGTTGGGTCTATGGCAGATATTGAAGATTTGCATAAGTATGGAAAAAACAGACTGGATGTTACAGTAGGAAGTGCTCTGGATCTTTTCGGCGGTTGCATTCCTTTTGCGGAGCTGATCAAGCTTTAGGAAACACGATCATGCATGAGTATAAACGCGCTATGGCTTCATAAGTTGCCTGAATGAGTGGAAATATATACAAATTTCGGTATAATAGGACAAGAACTTCCGGGTTATTGATAAAGTAAACAGAAAAAATGTGAAATTTTAATAAAATAGTGTTAAAATTCCAAAAGGTGTGTTATAATAGATTCATCAAACAGCAAAGGGGATGGAAGCATGAAATTTATCATCAGCGGAAAAAATATTACAGTTACAGAAGGGCTTAAGACAGCAGTCCAGGACAAGCTCAGTAAACTGGAAAGGTATTTCACTCCTGACACCGAAGTTGTAGTAACTTTAAGTGTTGAAAAAGAAAGACAGAAAATCGAAGTAACAATTCCTGTAAAAGGAAATATCATCCGTTCCGAACAGGTAAGCAATGATATGTATGTATCAATCGATCTGGTTGAGGAAGTCATTGAACGTCAGCTTCGCAAGTACAAAAATAAAATCGTAGATAAACAGCAGGCAGCTGCCAACTTCCAGAAAGCATATCTGGATAAGGACTATGATGAAGACGAGGAAGTTAAAATTATCCGTACTAAGAAATTCGGAATTAAACCAATGTATCCGGAAGATGCATGTGTACAGATGGAACTCCTTGGACATAATTTCTTTGTATTTTACAATGCAGAGACTGAGCAGGTTAATGTAGTTTATAAACGTAAAGGAAATACTTACGGTTTGATTGAACCGGAATTTTAAAACTTATCAGAACATAAAATCATAAAAAGTATTTGTGATAACTAAAAATATCCGTGCAGAACATAATTTTCTGCACGGATATTTTATGCGCTGAGAAAATCGCTCAGCAGTGAAGCGGACTTATTCTGTTAATTCCATTACAATTACTGAAGCTTTTTGATTCGCTGCATAAAAAGCTTGCGAAAATCTGGTTATTATGTATAATAAATATGAAAAGAATAAAAGTTATTGTTTACAGAGTGAACAGTGATAATAATGAACAACAGGGAGCTTGCGTATCAAGCAGGCTGAGATAGGGATGAATTCCCTGACCTGCAACCTGATTTGGATAATGCCAACGTAGGGAAATAGATGCGTAAGTGTAAGTACAAGCGTAAGTATGAGCAGATATATCAGTCAGGTATATCTGCTTTTTTGTGCCATCAGGACATAAAAACTCTTTGAGCAGGACTTTTCTCTGGATATTTCAGGTGACATTAAAAATAACGAAAAGGAGAAAAATATGAAGTGCGATAAAAAAGATTTACTGCTTTACGCAGTAACAGACAGAAGCTGGTTAAATGGAGAAACGCTTTACAGTCAGGTAGAGAAAGCTCTGGAAGGTGGAGCGACTTTTGTACAGCTTAGAGAGAAACATCTGGACCATGATACATTTCTTCAGGAAGCAAAAGAACTGAAAGAACTGTGCGCCAAATATCATGTACCGTTTGTTCTGGATGATGATGTGGAACTTGCACTGGAAGTTGGTGCAGATGGTGTTCATGTAGGACAAAATGACATGGAGGCAGGTGATGTCCGGGCAAAACTTGGAGAGGACAAAATTGTAGGAGTTTCTGCCCGAACCGTAGAGCAGGCACTTCTTGCTCAGGAGCGAGGCGCCGATTATCTTGGAGTTGGTGCGGCATTCCCAACCAGTTCTAAAGATGATGCAGCGGAAGTGACTCATGAAACTATAAAAGCAATCTGTGATGCGGTGGATATTCCGGTTATCGCAATTGGCGGTATAACAAAAGATAATGTACAGGAATTATCCGGCTGTGGACTTTGTGGAGTTGCAGTTATCAGTGCTATTTTTGCAAAGCCGGACATTAAGAAGGCAGCAGCAGAATTGAAAGAAGTCACTGAAAAGATGGTGAAGTCACGTTAGAAAAATGATGGAGGACAGTAGAATGAAGACAGCAGTAACAATTGCAGGAAGCGATTCCAGCGGTGGAGCCGGAATTCAGGCAGATATTAAGACAATGATCGCAAATGGAGTATATGCCATGAGCGCAATTACAGCATTGACAGCACAGAATACAACAGGTGTGACTGCGATTATGGAAGTGACACCAGGATTTCTGGGAGAGGAACTGGACAATATTTTTACAGATATTTATCCGGATGCAGTAAAAATCGGAATGGTTTCTTCCGGTGCACTGATTGAAAAGATTGCAGACAAACTGGAAGAATATAAAGCGGAGAATATCGTGGTTGATCCCGTTATGGTGGCAACAAGCGGTGCGAAACTTATCAGTGATGAAGCAATCGGTGTATTAAAACAGCGCCTGCTTCCTATTGCAAGTGTGCTGACTCCGAATATTCCGGAGGCAGAAGTTCTGGCAGAAATGGATATCCATACAGCAGATGATATGATAGAGGCAGCCAGAAAAATCAGTGACAAATATCATTGCGCAGTTCTCTGCAAAGGTGGTCATAAATTAAATGATGCGAATGATCTGCTATACCGTAATGGTGCTTACCGCTGGTTTGAAGGAAAACGCATTGATAATCCGAATACCCATGGAACCGGATGCACACTTTCCAGTGCTATTGCATCTAATCTTGCAAAAGGATTTGATCTGGATACTTCTGTAGAACGGGCAAAGGATTACATTTCAGGAGCGTTGGCAGCAATGCTGGATCTGGGAAAGGGCAGCGGCCCGATGGATCATGGATTTGCTATCACAGGAAAATATAAGAAAGAAGTCGGGGAGGTATAGATATCATGGAAACAAAACGAACCGGCTTATTTGAAAATGGACTGATCTGGTTTGGCGCAGGTGTTTCAATCGCAGAGATTTTGACCGGAACTTATCTGGCGCCGCTTGGCATGAAAAAAGGGATAGCAGCGATTATTCTGGGACATATTATCGGTTGTCTGATGCTGTTTCTGGCAGGAGTGATCGGTGGAAAAGTCAGAAAAAGTGCAATGGAAACTGTAAAAATGAGTTTTGGACAAAAAGGAAGTGTTCTGTTTGCAGTTTTAAATATGCTTCAGCTTGTGGGCTGGACTGCGATTATGATCTATGACGGAGCACTGGCAGCGGACGGAGTAGTAAATACAGGCCGCTGGATCTGGTGCCTGGTGATTGGAGCTCTTATTATTCTCTGGATTGTTATTGGAATCACGAACCTTGGGAAAATCAACACGGTTGCCATGGCAGCATTATTTATTCTGACCTTGATCCTTTGCAAAGTAATTTTTACCGGAAGCGGTGCGGGAGTACCTTCAGATGACAGCATGACATTCGGTGCAGCAGTAGAACTTGCTGTTGCCATGCCATTGTCCTGGCTTCCGCTGATCAGTGACTACACAAGAGAGGCAAAAGAACCGGTCAAAGCAACTGCAGTCAGTGCAGTTACATACGGCATCGTAAGCTGCTGGATGTATGTGATCGGTATGGGTGCTGCAATTATTACCGGAGAGTATGATATTGCACAGATCATGTTAAAAGCAGGACTTGGAATTGCGGGACTTTTGATCATTGTATTTTCAACAGTTACAACCACATTTTTGGATGCTTATTCCGCAGGAATTTCCAGTGAGACGATTGTAAGTAAATGGGATGGAAAACATGTGGCAATTGTAGTAACTGTTATAGGAACTATTGCTGCAATTGTATATCCGATGGACAATATTACAGATTTTCTGTATCTCATCGGTTCTGTATTTGCACCTATGATAGCAATCCAGATTGCAGACTTTTTCCTGCTGAAGCTGGATAAAAGCAGCCAGGCAGTACATATACCGAATATGATCATCTGGGTGATTGGATTTGTTATATATCGTATTCTTATGAATATTGATATGCCGGTGGGAAATACATTGCCGGATATGGTGATTACGATTATTCTCTGTCTGATCGCAGGGAAGATAATACCGGAAAAAAATTAGTGAAAATATAAAAGGTCAGTCAGGTCTGAAGTATGGAGAATTCCAGTGCTTGAGACCTGGCTATTTTTAGTTTCACTTTTTGACGTAGTACCTGAAATATGGTAAAATATTTAGAAAGTCTTGAAGAAAGAAGGAACAGAATGCTATGAGAAAAGCCGGAGTATTAATGCCAGTTTCCGCACTTCCATCCAGAGTGGGCGCGGGAGAACTTGGAGAGTCAGCATTTCACTTTATAGAATTATTAAAAAAGAACTATGTAAAAATATGGCAGATTCTTCCGCTGAACCCGGTGGGTTACGGAAATTCTCCATACCAGCCATACTCATCCTGCGCAGGTGATGAGTTATATATCAGTCTGGATAAGCTTGCAGAAGAAGGACTGCTGAAAGCAGCGCCGGAAGCTTTTTTACAGAATGCTGATAAGGTAGACTATGAATCAGTCCGCCAGTACAGAGAACCGTATCTGAGAGAAGCGTTCGAAACCTTTGAGCAGAAGAATGGTCAGGACGAACCTGCATATAAAGAGTTTGTTTCACAGGACTGGGTATATGAGTATGGTGTATTTCGTGCATTAAAGAAGGCAAATAACGGAGACTGCTGGAATGACTGGGCGGAAGAAGACAGAAACTGGCCGGAGAACAGACATGAATTATCGCCAGAGGTAGAGGCAGAAGCAAAGTATCAGATGTTCCTTCAGTATATTTTTTATATACAGTGGATGAATGTAAAGAATGCTGCGAATGAAGCCGGAATAGAGATTATGGGTGATGTTCCTTTCTATGTAGGTCAGGATTCAGCAGATGTATGGGGAGGAAAGGATAATTTTCTTCTTGATACAGACGGACGCCCGATTTTCATCGCAGGAGTACCACCGGACTATTTCAGTGCTACAGGTCAGAGATGGGGAAATCCGATCTATGACTGGGAGCATATGAAAGAACAGAATTATCAGTTCTGGGTAGACAGAATCGGCTACAGCAATAAATTGTTTGATATCATCAGAATCGATCACTTCCGGGCATTTGACACATACTGGAAGATTCCGGCAACATGCCCTACAGCTATTGACGGTGAATGGATCGAAGCACCGGGGTATGAAGTTATTGATACATTACAGAAAGAAATTCCGGGATTAAATCTGGTAGCAGAGGATCTTGGACTGCTGCGTCCGGAAGTTCTGGTGCTGAAAGACCATTACCATCTGAAAGGTATGAAAATTCTTATCTTCTCTGTGGATACAAGTGGAAAATATGCCCGTGATACTTTCCATGATGTGGAAAATATGATCTTCTATACAGGAACTCATGATAATGATACTATTATGCAGTGGTATAATGGTATGAGCACTGCAGCCAGAAGAAAAATCCGCCGTATGCTGAAGAAAGCGGGGGCATCACATGGCTCTGTAAAAGACAGATTTTTGCAGTACACTATGCAGAACCAGGCAGAGTATGCGATCATTCCGCTGGCAGACATACTGGGACTTGGAAAAGAAGGACACATTAACACACCAGGAACGATCGGTTCCCCTAACTGGGAATGGCATTTACCGGAATTTGTACAGGCTGAGAAGGAACTCAAGAAATTTGGAAAACTGATCGTAGATACGAAACGTATCTGAAACTAATATATTGATAAGCTTCCGACCAATGCTCATTTCTTTTTGAAATTGCAGCAGAGGACTTGGCTGATTTAGTTAAATATCCACAATTTTCTTGGTTTGTTCATGAAAAATTCATTGTTTTCCACACCGGAAAGTGCTAGAATAATTTAGTATTGTGTATAAAGAATCGTTTGTACTGTTCACAGGTAATGTTTTGAGAAGCATGTTGCTGTGATGGACAGTAGCAATGCTTTGTAAAAATGAGATATAAACAGGAGTAAAACCTAATATGAATATGTTTTCAAAAGTATTCGGGACCCGCAGCCAGCGAGAGGTTAAGCGTATCATGCCTCTGGTTGAGAAAATTGAGAGCCTGCGCCCGGACATGCAGAAGTTAAGCGACGAAGAACTCAGAGGAAAAACAAGAGAATTTAAGAAACGTCTTGAAGAGGGAGAGACACTGGATGATCTGCTTCCTGAGGCATTTGCGGTTGTACGTGAAGCAGGCAAGCGTGTTCTTGGAATGGAACATTTCCGTGTGCAGCTTATCGGTGGTATCATTCTCCATCAGGGACGTATCGCAGAGATGAGAACAGGTGAAGGTAAAACACTTGTCGCCACACTTCCGTCATATTTAAATGCACTGGAAGGCAAAGGTGTGCATGTCGTAACAGTCAACGATTACCTGGCTAAACGAGATGCGGAAGAAATGGGAAAGATCCATGAGTTTCTTGGCCTGACAGTCGGTGTTGTTTTAAATGATATGAAGCAGGATGAGCGTCGTGCTGCATACAACTGTGATGTTACCTATGTTACGAACAACGAACTCGGTTTCGATTATCTGCGTGACAACATGGTTATCTATAAAGAACAGCTGGTACAGAGAGATCTGCACTACTGTATCATTGATGAGGTCGACTCCATTCTCATCGACGAGGCACGTACCCCTCTGATCATTTCCGGACAGAGCGGTAAGTCAACCAAGTTATACGAGGCCTGCGATATCCTTGCTCAGCAGTTAGAGCGCGGTGAAGCCAGCCATGAGATGACCAAGATGGCAGCCATCATGGGTGAAGAAGTTATCGAGACAGGTGACTTCGTTGTAAATGAAAAAGATAAGATCGTAAACCTTACAGAGCAGGGCGTTCATAAGGTTGAGAAATTTTTCCATATTGAAAACCTGGCAGATCCGGAGAATCTGGAGATTCAGCATAATATTACACTTGCACTTCGTGCCCATAACCTGATGCATAAGGATCAGGATTATGTAGTTAAAGATGATGAAATCCTTATTGTTGATGAATTCACCGGACGTATCATGCCGGGACGCCGTTACTCAGATGGTCTTCATCAGGCAATCGAAGCGAAAGAGCATGTTAAGATCAAACGTGAGAGCAAGACTCTGGCAACCATCACTTTCCAGAACTTCTTTAATAAATATGATAAGAAGGGCGGTATGACCGGTACAGCTGTCACAGAGGAGAAAGAATTCCGTGATATCTATGCAATGGACGTTGTAGAGATCCCGACTAACAGACCGGTTATCCGAGTTGACCATGAAGATGCTGTTTATATGACAAAGAAAGAGAAATTCAACGCAGTTGTCAATGCTGTAGTGGAAGCTCATGCGAAACAGCAGCCTGTACTGGTCGGTACCATTACGATTGAAACTTCCGAGCTTCTCAGCCGTATGCTGAAGAGACAGGGAATCAAACATAATGTATTGAATGCCAAGTTCCATGAACTTGAGGCTGAGATCGTAGCACAGGCAGGTCAGGCAGGAGCGGTTACTATTGCTACTAACATGGCAGGTCGTGGTACTGATATTAAGCTGGATGATGTATCCAGAGAAGCTGGTGGTCTGATGATCATTGGTACAGAGCGTCATGAGTCCAGACGTATTGATAATCAGCTTCGTGGACGTTCCGGTCGTCAGGGTGATCCGGGTGAATCACGTTTCTACATTTCTCTGGAAGATGACCTGATGCGACTGTTCGGTTCTGAGAGACTGATGAAGATTTTTACATCTCTTGGCGTTGCAGAGAATGAGCAGATTGAACATAAGATGCTTTCCAATGCAATTGAGAAAGCGCAGGAGAAGATCGAGTTCAACAACTTTGGTATTCGTAAGAATCTTCTCGACTATGACCAGGTAAATAATGAACAGCGTGAGATCATCTATAAAGAGCGTCGTCAGGTTCTGGATGGTGAGAACATGCGTGAAGCAATCTACAAGATGATCCAGGATACTGTGGATACTTATGTAGATATGTGTTTCTCAGATGATGTAGATTCTGAAGAATGGGATCTGAATGAATTTAATGGTGTTCTTCTTCCGATCATTCCGGTTCAGCCGCTTACTCCTGAGAGTGTAAAAGGTAAGAAACGTGATGAAATCAAGCATGCGCTGAAAGAAGAGGCAGTGAAACTCTATGAAGAAAAAGAGGCAGAGTTCCCTGAACCGGAACAGCTTCGTGAATTAGAGCGAGTTGTACTTCTGAAATGCATTGACAGTAAGTGGATGGATCATATTGATGATATGGAAATCCTTCGCCAGGGTATTGGACTTGCTGCATACGGACAGAGAGACCCGGTTGTTGAATATAAGATGAGCGCATTTGAGATGTTCAATAATATGATCACATCTATTCAGGAAGATACACTTCGTATGTTGTATCACGTACATGTAGAGCAGAAGATCGAACGTGAGCAGGTTGCCAAGGTTACAGGAACCAATAAAGATGACAGTTCTGTTAAGAAGCCGGTTCAGAGAAAAGAGATTAAAGTATATCCGAATGATCCGTGTCCATGCGGAAGTGGTAAGAAATACAAACAGTGCTGTGGACGTAAGAATAAAGCCTGAGACTGTTTGGGGCAATTTCTGAAAAGTAAATAGTGAAAGCAGAATATAACTGCTGATAGGATAAAAGGGCTTAAATGTAAGAGGCCCTTTTCTCGTGCACTGAAATACGTTAATGCGTTGAATTGACATATTAGCCTGATGCAGTGACTCTGCTTTAAATGATGTAAGAATTTGTTGGTATTCTATACATTATGAAGTGTGCTGCCGGGCAAAAAGTGAACCATATAACATAGAAGTTGGATTGCTTTATGAACGATAACAATTATAAAACCTAAAAGGGGGAAAACAGTATGAAAAGAGAGTCGTTTGGCTCACGACTTGGGTTCATCCTGGTATCAGCAGGATGTGCCATCGGTATTGGAAACGTATGGAAGTTCCCGTATATCTGCGGGGCATATGGAGGCGCAGCCTTCATTCTGATCTATTTATGTTTCCTGGTAATTCTTGGTATTCCGGTTCTGGTATCTGAGTTTACAGTGGGACGCGGAAGCCACACAAGCGTTGCGAAATGCTTCGATAAACTGGCGCCTGCAGGAACTTGCTGGAAGCCGCTGAAATCCATTGGTATCATTGGATGTTACATGTTAATGATGTTCTATACAACAGTAGGCGGATGGATGCTTTACTATTGTGTAAAGAGTTTACGCGGAGATTTCGTTGGAGCAACTCCGGAAGCAGTAACACAGTCCTTTTCAGATATGCTTGGAAATGCACCGACGATGATGCTGTGGATGGTAATCATCTGTATCATTGGGTTTGCAGTCTGCTTCATGGGTCTGCAGAATGGAATTGAAAAAATTTCCAAGGTAATGATGAGCGCGCTGTTGATCATTATGGTTGTTCTGGCAGTTCATTCAGTAATGATGGACGGTGCAGGCGAGGGAATCCGTTTCTATCTGGTTCCTGATTTCCAGAAGATTAAGGACGCAGGAATTGGTAATGTTGTATTTGCGGCATTAAGTCAGTCATTCTTTACATTGTCCATTGGTATCGGTGCAATGCTGATCTTTGGAAGTTATCTGGACAAATCCAGAAGTCTGACAGGTGAGGCTGTAAGCATAACCGTACTTGATACATTTGTAGCCTTGACAGCTGGATTTATCATTATTCCGGCTTGTTTCTCCTACGGAATCCAGCCAGATGCGGGTCCAAGCCTTATATTTATTACTCTGCCAAATATTTTTGCAAAGATGAGCGGCGGAGCTTTGTGGGGAAGCCTGTTCTTCCTGTTTCTGACTTTTGCAGCAATTTCTACGATTATTGCTGTATTTGAAAACCTTATTGTATTTAACATGGAATTGTTTAAATGGAGTCGTAAAAAGAGTGTTATCGTTTGTGCAGTTCTGGTAGTGGTTTTAAGTATTCCGTGTGTACTTGGATTTAATGTGCTTTCAGGATTTCAGCCGTTTGGAGATGGAAGTAATATTATGGATCTGGAGGATTTTATTGTTTCCAATAACCTTCTTCCTCTTGGAAGCCTTGGATACCTTCTGTTCTGTACCAGAAAGAATGGATGGGGATGGGACAATTTTATTGCAGAAGCAAACGCCGGCTCTGGCATGAAGTTCCCAAAATCTCTGAAAGGCTATGTATCCTATGGAATTCCGGCCATTATTATCATTATTTACCTGAAAGGATATTATGATAAATTTGCCGGTCTTGGAACAGGAGCACTGGTTGGATGGATGATCGTAGCACTTGTACTGCTGGGATTTGTATTCTATTGTGCAATTGCCAAGAAAAAAACAAAATAAATAAGAAAAGATGCAGTTATGCGTTGAGATTGCTCGGAATAAGAATCTAAACGCTTCTGCATCTTTTTTTATTCAAAAGGATAAGAGCATTCGCTTTGATGTTTGGTTTCTTCGCTGGGGGCAGCTTTAAATTGTTTACGGTAAGCTCTGGAAAAAGTGCTGTACTCTGTGAAGCCGCTTTCTTTTGCCGCTTTTGTCACAGGCATTCCTTCGGAAATCAGTGTCCGTGCCATGAGAAGTCTTTTGTTTACAATATAGTTGTGAAGAGTATATCCGGTTTCTTCTTTGAATTTTCTCATCAGGTGGTATTTGCTTACATAATATCTGGTGGCGAGAGTTTCTACTGACAGGTCTTCTTTGAGATTATGATTAATATACTGAAGAATATTGGCAATTTGTGAGTCGAAGGTGTAGGATTTTTTGTCAAAGATATATTGTTTTTCCAGAAAAATACGGTTCAGATAAACCATAAACTGGAGAAAAAGTGACTGTATGAGAAGATCTTTTCCATAACCGTCGGATTGGGCAGAGGATTCCAGTTCAGACAGAATATCTTTCATTTTTTCCTGAAGGATTGGATTCAGACGAACCAGATTATAGCTGCGATCGTTTGCCTTCTGAAAGCATTTCAGAAGCTCCTGCCAGGGAATATCATTTTGAATCCAGAGGATGAAACGTTCATAGGGTACGGAAGGATCAATTTCAGGGCGATGGATTGCGTGACGGTTCACTAGAAGAATATCCCAGGGGTTCAGCTGATAAGTTTTTCCTTCTATATGATAGGCAGCCTTGCCGGAAATAAAAATTACGACTTTATGGAAATCATGGTAGTGATAAGTAAACTCTTTCTGGGTCTGGTCTTTAATGTGAAAAAGACGAAATTCTTCATTTAGATATCCGGTTTTTTCTGTCTGATAGAATTGTTCTGAAAATAACATGTTATCCTCCGATCGATTGAAGTCAGCTGGTATCTTCTGACATGGCACATCGCATTTTAACCAAGTCAAGTAAGTCCCCTGCTTCAATTGCGAATATCCGTTTGACTCTGCATCCTGCATGATGGGTATAATTATTTACGAAACAAAGTACCAGATTATCATAACATTTTCTGTGAAAATATGCTATAAGTACAAAAGCATTTTTTGCAATATTATCCGCATTTTAATCTATATACATGGTAAAAATAATAGAATATAATAAATTTAACCAAATCAAGTAAGTCCCCTGCTTTAATTGCGAAAAGTAATAAGCAGTGGGTGGAGACTTGCTTGTATCAGGAAGAGTGCAAGCTCTTTCTGATAAACTGCGGAGCAGTTATTTGGTGTAGAGCCACGTAGCGAAGCGGATTGCGAATATCCGCTTGACATGAATCAGGCAAGTAGTGAAGCGGATGTTTTATCTGCCGGACATAAATGAGAATAAAATAATTGGTGATAGAAATAAATGCAGAAAATATAGAGAAATAGGAGAGATGCAACTATGGCAAATACAATTATCATGAGCAAATATCAGGGACTTGGAAATGATTATCTGATTCTGGATCCGAAGAAAAACAGAGTGCAGCTTCAGGGAAAGAAAATTGCTCTCCTTTGTCAGAGAGGATTCGGGCTGGGTGCAGATGGCGTGCTCTATGGACCTGTAGAAATTGAAGGGAAACTTGGCGTGCGTATTTTTAATGCAGACGGAAGTGAATCTGCCATCAGTGGAAATGGTGTGCGTATTTTTGCCAAATATCTGATGGATAATGGATATATTACAGAAAAGAAATTTGATATCGAAACTATGGCTGGTACCATTCATGTGGAATGTCTGAACAGCCGTGCAACAGAATTTAAGGTAAATATGGGAAAACCGTCTTTTATTTCCAGTGATATTCCTGTTTCAGGTGAAGTTCGTGAAGTAATAAAAGAAGCATTTGTATTTCACGGAAAAGAATACAAAGCTACCTGCCTGACAGTGGGAAATCCACATTGTATTATTTTTACGGATAATGTAAGTGCAGAAGCAGTAAAGAATCTGGGACCTTATGTGGAAAACGCGGACGAATTCCCGGAAAGGATGAACCTGCAGATCTGCAGACAGATTGATAAAGGAAATCTGGATATTGAGATATGGGAAAGAGGATCCGGGTATACAAAAGCTTCGGGAACCGGAAGCTGTGCAGCAGCTGCAGCAGCATATAAACTTGGACTGGTGGAATCCCGTATCAATGTAAATCAGCCGGGAGGAATGATTCAGATTGATATTGAAGAAGACGGAACTATTTATATGACAGGGACTGTTGGATATATTGCAGACATGAGTGTTGCGGAGAGTTTCTTTTCATAAAAATTTATAATTACCCGCAGTGGAAGCGAGATAATATTTCCGCTGCGGGTAATTCTTTGTTTGTATTTTGAGTGAAGATATGCTATTATTTTAAGCGAGTCAGATTATGCAGCAGATACTGGAAACTTGTACCGGATATTTGCTTGACCGGAGAATTCAGCCGGATATCAATAAAACAGATCCGGCAGGAAATATTTATAATTAAAAATAAGAAAGTGGGTGAAGCTGTGGTTGAATTAGACCAGTTCAAGAGCATTCTTGCGACTTATACAGAACCATTAGTGGAAGTGAGGGATTCACTTTGACCTCGCTAACAAAGAGCAGAAGGTCGAAGAATTAGAGCGCGAAATGGAAGCGCCTGATTTCTGGGATGACGCAGAAGTTTCCCAGAAAAAAATGAAAGAATTAAAAGATATGAAAGATGATATGGAGACATATCAGAATCTGATCACACAGATGGAAGATATGGAAACCATGATCGAAATGGGATATGAGGAGAACGATCCTGCACTTATTCCTGAGATTCAGGAAATGCTGGATGAGTTCCAGAGAGATTTCGACAATATCCGTATCAAGACACTTCTTTCAGGAGAATATGACAGTGAGAACGCTATCATCAAGCTGAATGCAGGAGCCGGTGGAACAGAAGCCTGCGACTGGTGCGGAATGCTTTACCGTATGTACAGCCGCTGGGTAGATAAGAAAGGATTCAGTCTGGAAGTACTGGACTATCTGGACGGCGATGAAGCTGGTATTAAATCTGTTACTTTCCAGGTAAACGGAACAAATGCTTACGGTTATCTGAAATCAGAGAAGGGAGTTCACCGTCTGGTTCGTATCTCTCCTTTCAATGCGGCAGGTAAACGTCAGACTTCTTTTGTATCCTGTGATGTTATGCCGGATATTAAGAAAGATCTGGATGTAGAGATCAATGATGATGATATTCGTATTGACACTTATCGAAGCAGTGGTGCCGGTGGTCAGCATATCAACAAGACATCATCTGCTATCCGTATTACACATTTTCCAACAGGAATTGTAGTACAGTGCCAGAATGAACGTTCTCAGCATATGAATAAAGATAAGGCCATGCAGATGCTGAAAGCAAAACTGTATCTTCTCAAACAGCAGGAAGCAGAAGAAAAGCTTTCCGGTATCCGTGGTGAAGTAACAGATATCGGATGGGGTAATCAGATCCGTTCTTATGTAATGCAGCCATATACTATGGTCAAGGATCATCGTACAAGCGAGGAGACCGGAAATGTGGATGCTGTGCTTGACGGCGGAATAGATATCTTTATTAATGCATATCTGAAATGGATCGCATTGAAGAAATAAAAAATATAAAAGGCTGTCTGAATTTGCGACAGCCTTTTTCGCGTTATAAAATAATAACATATTTCTTGCGTATTTTTATTTGTTGTGATAATATATCCATTGTATGAAAACAAATGTCTTTAAGAAACGGACAGGTAAATAAATATGCAGAAATCAGTATCAGAAAAAAAGAAATATTTTGTAGTAAGGGAAAGAGCGGTCCCGGAGGTGTTGCTTAAAGTCGTGGAAGCCAAGAAGCTTCTGGACTCCGGAAAGGTAGATACCGTGCAGGATGCAGCAGAACGGACAGGAATCAGCAGAAGCTCTTTCTACAAATATAAAGATGATATTTTTCCATTTCATGAAGAAACCAGGGGGAAGACTATCACTTTTATCATCCAGATGGATGACGAACCGGGGCTTTTGTCGGTTGTCCTGCAGACGATTGCACGGTTTCATGGAAACATTCTTACCATTCACCAGAGTATTCCGATTAATGGAGTTGCAACTCTTACCCTGAGTGTAGATATCCTTCCGGGAGAGGGAGACGCAGAGGCAATGGTGGAGACGATTGAGCAGAGTGAAGGAATTCACTATCTGAAAATTTTAGGCAGGGAGTAAAAGAAAATGATCAATGTAGCAATTTTAGGATACGGCACAGTAGGAAGCGGTGTATTTGAAGTATTAAACACAAATAAAGAGAGTATTGCAAGACGTGCCGGAGAGGAACTCAATATTAAATATGTTCTGGATCTTCGTGATTTTCCGGGACAGCCGGTAGAGAAAGTTCTGGTTCATGATTACGAACAGGTTGTCAATGATCCGGAAGTGGATATTGTTGTAGAAGTGATGGGCGGTGTGGAGCCGGCTTTTACATTCGTAAAGAAAGCCCTTCTGGCAGGAAAGAATGTATGCACTTCCAATAAGGCTTTAGTTGCTAAACATGGCCGTGAACTGATGGATATAGCAAAGGAAAAGAGCATTAACTTCTTATTTGAAGCAAGCTGTGGGGGCGGAATCCCAATCATTCGTGTGATCAATTCATCCCTTACAGGAGATGAAATTGATGAAGTAACAGGTATCCTGAACGGAACAACCAACTATATGCTCTATAAGATGAGCACGGAAGGCTGCGAGTTTGATACAGTATTGAAAGAGGCACAGCAGAAAGGATATGCAGAAGCAGATCCGACTGCAGATGTAGAAGGTTATGATGCATGCCGTAAGATTGCCATCCTTTCTTCTCTTGCTTATGAGAGATATTTTGATTTTGAGGATATTTATACAGAGGGAATTACAAAGATCACACCGGAAGATATGGAATATGCTGCGAAACTTGGCAGAACTATTAAGCTTCTGGGAACCAGCCGCAGACTGGAAGATGGAACATGCTATGCAATGGTTGCACCGTTCCTGATTAGACAGGACAGCCCTCTTTACAGCGTTAATGATGTATTTAATGCAGTATTTGTCCATGGAAATATGCTGGGAGATGCTATGTTCTATGGAAGCGGTGCGGGTAAACTGCCTACTGCAAGTGCTGTAGTCGGTGATATCGTAGATGCTGCCAAACATCTCCATACAAATATTGCAACAAACTGGAACAGCACTCCTGCAGTACTGAAACCGCTGGATGACGTGTCTGGAAGATTTTTTGTGCGAATCAAGAAAGATGCAGCAGAAGAAGCGAAGAAGGTATTTGGTGAGATCGGACTGATCAGCCTGGATCAGCTTCCTGAAGAATGCGCATTTATTACTGCTGAAATGACACAGGGTGAATTCAATGAAAGACTGGCTCAGATTGAAAGCCAGGTACTTGCAAAAATCCGCGTAAAAGATTGATAAATTGACGGATTTCGTGTATCATATACGTTACTGGATAACAGGAAAGGGAAGGCGTTAAGTCTTTTCTTTCCTGTAAACTTATTATGGAGGAAGCAAAGAACAATGTTAATTGTCAAGAAATTTGGCGGTACATCGGTTGCGAACAAAGAGCGTATCTTCAATGTTGCAAAGCGCTGTATCGAGGAATACAAAAAGGGAAATGACGTGGTGGTTGTTCTGTCTGCAATGGGTAAATACACAGACGAACTGATCACTATGGCAAAGGATATCAACGAGAAACCTCCGAAAAGAGAGATGGATATGCTCTTTACGATCGGTGAGCAGATGTCTGTTGCACTGATGGCTATGGCTCTGGATGAGCTTGGAGTACCGGCAGTATCCCTGAATGCTTTTCAGGTTTCCATGCATACCACAAGCACTCATGGAAGTGCGCGTTTAAAGAGAATTGATACTGAGCGTATCAAGAGAGAACTGGAGAATAAGAAGATTGTAGTTGTTACCGGATTCCAGGGAGTTGATAAATATGATGATTATACAACTCTGGGAAGAGGCGGCTCCGATACAACAGCAGTAGCTCTGGCAGCAGCACTTCATGCAGATGCATGTGAGATCTACACAGACGTAGACGGCGTTTACACAGCAGACCCGCGAAAAGTTCCGAAGGCAAGAAAGCTGAAAGAGATCACTTATGATGAGATGCTGGATCTGGCAACTCTGGGAGCAGGTGTACTTCACAATCGTTCTGTAGAGATGGCTAAGAAATATGGTGTGCCGCTTGTGGTACGTTCAAGTTTGAATAACAGTGAAGGAACCGTGGTAAAGGAGGAAGTTACAGTGGAGAGAATGTTGATCAGCGGTGTTGCTCTGGATACAGATGCAGTGAGAATCGCGGTAATCGGATTAAAAGATGAGCCAGGTGTGGCTTTTAAATTATTTGATACACTTGCAAGGAAGAATATTAATGTAGACGTAATTCTGCAGTCTATCGGACGTGCCGGAAAGAAGGACATTTCCTTTACAGTAGACGGAAATGATCTGGATGATGCAGTTGCAACTCTGGAAGCAAACCAGGCAAGACTTGGATATGCAGAGCTTCATTCCGAGAGAAACATTGCGAAGCTTTCCATTGTAGGTGCGGGAATGATGAGTAATCCTGGAGTAGCTGCAAAGATGTTTGAAAGTCTTTATAATGAAGGAGTAAATATCAACATGATCTCTACATCTGAGATTCGTGTGACAGTTCTGATCAGTGAGAAAGACGGTGTACGTGCAATGAATGCGGTACACGATGCGTTTAATCTGGCAGACTAAAGAAAAGAGAAGTAATGAAACCGGGGTGCGCGTTATGATTGAAGAAGCATAACGTGCACCTTGTAGTAAGTATGTATAAGCGTACTGAAATTGAATTGTAGGAGAATTTCATGACACCAAGACGTGAACTAAAAAAATATGCAAAACAGGCAATGTCCGGAAAGTATGGAACGATCATCCTGGCATTTGTGGCAGTACAGGCACTGTCACTGATCAGCGGGATGGTTTCATCTTCCCTGTTTCCTGGGACAGAGACACTTGATATTGTGATGGGATATGCTTTCTCATTTATTTTAACTCTGCTGATCAATGTAATTTCAGCAGGATTAAATTACATGTATCTGAACATTGCCAGAGGAAGAAAGTATTCCCTGAATGACCTGATCTATTTTTACAAAAATCATCCGGACAGAGTGATCGTTGCCACATTCTTCCTGGCAGTATTGAATTTCCTTACTATGCTGCCATATACGATTTATGGCAACACTGCTGAGATCGGAGAGACAATAGAAGCTCAGATTACCTGGCTTTACACAAGCCTTGTGCTGATGCTTATTGGTATGATCGTTTTTCAGATTCTGATCATTCCGTTGGAAATGACATATTATATTTTGGCTGACAAACCGGAGATTAAAGGTACAGAAGCACTGAAAGAGAGCATCGAACTGATGCATGGAAACTTCGGAAAATATCTGGTGCTTAAACTGAGTTTTATTCCGCTGATGTTTCTCTCTGTTTTTACATTTTATATTGCACTTTTATGGATTCTGCCATATATGGAAATGACGGAAGTAATGTTCTACCGTGATCTTCTGGGAGAACTTACTGCACAGAAAGAGGAAGAAGAACGCGCGGCACAGGAGTATGTAAATCCAATGTTTGGTGGACAGCCGCAGGAAAACCAGCAGGATCAGCAGAATCAGCAGCAGTTCTGGAGTGCATCGCAGAAGCCGGCGTTCGATTCTTACGAAAGCAGAGAAGAACAGAATACTGCAGACAACGAAGAAATGCAGAATAATGTGTACGATACAGACAGTACAGAAGATTGGAACAGCCAGGCAGATACTGTAAATAAAAAAGAGCAGAACACTCCACCAGCCAAGGAAGAGGAAGAAGATAACGAACCGAAACCATGGGATGAATATTTCAACAATCTGAAATAAAGAACACAGACGATATAAGTTAGGGACCTTTTTTGATACGATAAAGATTATTGGCAGAAAAGGTCTTTTGATTTGTCCGGAGGATAAAAGTGAAGGATAAAAAATTAAAGTTATTTATTTTGTTATGTATAATTGTAATAATAGGGAACTTTATTATTATCTGGAATTTTGAAGAACTTTTTTTCAAAGGTTTATGGTATGTTATTTTTATTTCGTTTATTTTGCTTCTTATATGTATGATGCGGAGTTTTATTTGTTTAAAAAATATTCGCATATCCTGGTTTGCAGCAATACCGGTTCTATTATTTGGAATATACTTGATATTCCTATTTAGCGACGGAATGAAGAAACTAAATTTTCAGGTATATAAAGAGAAGAGAATCGAAATAGTTCAAATGGCAAAAAAGCATCAGATAGATATAGAAAAAAATTCAGGGATAATTGAATTACCGGAGTATTATCACAAATGTTCTTCGGGTGGAAAGGCTATCGTATGGCAGAATAATGATGATTATGTAGTAGGATTTTGGTATACACAGGGCTTTTTAAATAGTGGTTTTTCTATGTTTGTATATAGTTCGGATGACAATCCGGCAGATGTGGTTCAGATGATGAAAGAATATATGGAGATGGAATATAAAATTGATCTGCCAGAGAAAGAAAAGTGCTGGTATTATGTTGTGGCAAAAAACTATGAATAAATGATATAATAAAAATACTTGTTGTTAGTATGACAAATAGAATATGGGAAGGCTTTTAGGATTATGAATACAAATGAGATCAGCGGAAAACGCCAGATGGAATTTCTGGCAGGGTTTGATTATATCAGAGAGGCAGGTACTGCAGGTGAAGAAAAAGCGGCGGCACTGCTTCAGGAAACATTACGCAGTTTCGGCGTAGAGAGCCGTCTGGAAGAGTTTAGTTTCGATACTTTTCAGATTAAGAAAGCAAAGCTGACAATTACAGAACCATACACAAAAGAATACACAGTAACCGGATATGGCAGATGCGTCAACACTGCGGAGGATGGACTGAAAGCATCATTTGTGTATGTGGAGAACGGTGATGATATCAGCCTTGCACAGATCAGGGGAAAGATTGTTATGGTAAACGATCCGGTAAGAAAAGATATGTACCAGAAGCTGGTGAAAGCCGGAGCAGTGGGTTTTATCAGTATTGCAGGTTCTCCATTAGATGAGGGTGTGGATCTGATCCCGCGTGCATATGCTTTGCCGAAGAATCTGCCGGGAGAAGAAAAGAAAGCGGCAGGAAAAGAGGCACAGAATTATGATAACAGAATTCCTGGCGTAAGCATTCATTATAAAGATGCCATCGAACTGGTGACAAAGGGGGCATCTCAGGCATGCTTAGTTGTGGAACAGGAGACTGTAACACGTACGTCACGCAATGTAGTGGCACGGATCGAGGGAACGGATAAGACAGAGGAAATTCTGACGCTGACTGCACATTATGATTCTGTTCCAGAGGGACCGGGGGCATATGATAACATGTCCGGCGGTGCGATCATTATGGAACTCTGCAGATATTTCCAGACACACAGACCACGTAGAACGATGGAATTTGTATGGTTTGGCGCAGAGGAGAAAGGTCTGCTGGGAAGCCAGAGTTATGTCAAAGTTCATGAGGCAGAACTTTCTGCGCATCGTTTCAATATGAATGTAGACCTTGCAGGACAGCTTGTCGGTGGAACTGTAGTTGGGGTTACCGGTGATGCATCTATCTGTAACATGATCACGTACATGGCTCATGAGATCGGCATCGGAATGTCAACCAAGAACCAGATCTGGGGAAGTGATTCTAATACATTTGCATGGAAAGGAATTCCTGCGATGACTCTGAACAGGGATGGTTTTGGCATGCATACACGTCATGACACCATTGCGCTGCTGTCAGACTGGTCATTGGAGAGAAGCGCGATTCTGCTGGGATACATTGCAGACCGACTGGGGAATATTGACAGTTTTCCATTTGAACGGAAAGTGCCGGAAGAATTTATTGCGCAGCTGGATGAATACTTCGGCTAAATCAGTTATATTTTTTCCTGCAATGGTGAAAGGTGCTGGATAATGCCAGAGAAAAACAATAGTGGAAAATCACACACTTGACAAATGAACTCTGGATTGATACCCTATCACAAGAGCGTTTTATTGATAAATGAAAGAATCCAACGCAAGAACAGAAGTTTTATACAGATGTGATGAAAGTTCAATCTGTATTCTGACAAGCAACAAGAGGAGATAAAGAAATAATGGATATTATTCAGGTAATCACACAGGAATTGAAGGTGGAGAAATGGCAGGTAGAAGCCGCAGTCAAATTAATTGACGAAGGCAACACCATCCCATTCATTTCCCGATACAGAAAAGAAGCAACAGGTTCCCTTAATGATGAGCAGCTTCGTGCACTCTTTGAGAGACTGACGTATCTGAGAAATCTGGAAGATAAGAAGAATCAGGTATTAAAGAGCATCGAAGACCAGGGCAAGCTGACTGAGGAACTGAAGAAACAGATTCTGGATGCCCAGACACTGGTTGTAGTAGAGGACTTATACAGACCATATCGCCCGAAACGCCGTACCCGTGCGACAATTGCCAAAGAGAAAGGGCTGGAACCACTGGCAGATATCATTCTTCTGCAGATGACAGACAAGCCGGTAGAAGAGGAAGCCAAGGCATACGTCTCCGAAGAAAAGGGTGTTAAGAATGTTGCAGAAGCATTGAACGGAGCTAAAGATATTATTGCAGAGCGTATTTCCGATGAAGCAGACTATCGTATCTACATCCGTAACCTGACAACAAAGAACGGAAGTATTTCTTCCACAGCAAAGAATGCGGAAACTCAGTCTGTATATGAGATGTATTATGAATTCGAGGAGCCGGTCAGGAAACTGGCAGGACACCGTATTCTTGCGTTAAACCGTGGTGAGAAAGAGAAATTTATCACTGTTAAAGTAAATGCACCGGAGGAAGACATTCTTCGTTATTTAAATAAGAGAGTCATCAAGAAAGACAACCCGAATACAACTCCGATCCTGAAAGCAGTTGTAGAAGACAGCTACAAACGTCTGATCGGACCGGCTATTGAGAGAGAAATCCGCAGTGACCTTACTGACAAGGCAGAAGACGGCGCAATCCGTGTATTCGGCAAGAACCTGGAACAGCTTCTGATGCAGCCTCCAATTGCCGGCAAAGTCGTACTTGGATGGGACCCTGCGTTCCGTACAGGATGTAAACTTGCAGTAGTAGATGCTACAGGTAAAGTACTGGATACTACAGTTGTTTACCCGACGGCACCGACTACAGAGAAGAAAATCCGTGCAGCTAAAGATACAGTAGAAGCAATGATTGAGAAATACGGCGTATCTCTGATCTCTGTAGGAAACGGTACTGCGTGCCGTGAATCCGAGCAGGTTATCGTAGACATGCTCAAAGAGATCCCGGAGAAGAAAGTACAGTATCTGATTACAAACGAAGCGGGTGCATCTGTTTACTCTGCAAGTAAACTGGCTACCGAAGAGTTCCCGAACTTTGACGTAGGACAGAGAAGTGCAGCTTCTATCGCAAGACGTGTGCAGGACCCGCTTGCAGAGCTGGTTAAGATCGATCCGAAGTCCATCGGAGTAGGTCAGTATCAGCACGATATGAACCAGAAGAAACTGGATGAAGCATTAAGCGGTGTTGTAGAAGACAGTGTAAATAAAGTTGGTGTAGATTTAAATACAGCATCTGCATCTCTGTTAGAATACATTTCCGGTATCAGCAAAGCAATCGCCAAGAATATCGTAGCTTACAGAGAAGAGAACGGTCAGTTCACAGACAGAAAAGAACTTCTCAAAGTAGCAAAATTAGGACCGAAAGCATTTGAGCAGTGCGCAGGTTTCATGCGTATTTCCGGCGGAAAGAACCCTCTGGATGCAACAAGTGTACATCCTGAGAGCTATGAGGCAGCATCTGCACTTCTTTCCAAACTTGGATATAAGCCAAATGATGTTGTAGCAGGAAATCTTCTTGGACTTTCTCTGCAGGTAAAAGATTATAAGAAGATGGCAGCTGAACTGGGAATCGGTGAGATCACACTTCGCGATATTGTAAAAGAACTGGAAAAACCGGCCCGTGATCCTCGTGATGATATGCCGAAACCAATTCTTCGTTCTGACGTTCTTGAAATGAAAGACTTAAAAGAGGGAATGGTTCTGAAAGGAACTGTCCGTAATGTCATTGACTTCGGTGCATTTGTAGATATCGGAGTACATCAGGATGGTCTGGTACACGTTTCCGAAATGACAGAGAGATTTATCAAACATCCTCTGGAAGCTGTAAGTGTAGGAGATATCGTAGATGTAAGAGTCATTGGAGTTGATATGAAGAAGAAACGTATCAGCTTATCTATGAAGGGATTAAATAAATAATAGAAAGTCAGACTTTCAGTGTAAACGATAACAGGGATTACTTATGGCAGAAATACGTTCTGCCAAAGTAATCCCTGTTTTATTGCACTATAAAAATTACTTTGTAATGTTTTATGAGGATTGAATTAAAAATCTTTTTTTAGTTTACTTTTGAAATTCTACAGCATGTTTCCGCTTCCATATCGGAAACAGATTTCTCTGGCAGACGTAATTTTCACGTTGTTTAATACTGATAGTGTGGAAAAAGGTCTTCCACATATCTGTGAATTCGTCTTCGTATTCTTCTGTCTTGCGCAGTGTCTGAAATTCTTCCTCTGTGAGATAGCGCAGATAATTCTCACCATCTTTTGGATGCACACAGGCTGTTTTGCGGTTGTCATCGATGATCATCCAGTGTTCCGAAGGCATTCGGTCAGCAAAATGCATGCCGACCAGCATGATCACATCGCTTCGCGGTTCCAGATGGCTGACATATACCTGAGAATCCAGACTCTGAAAACGGGCAAATTCTCGAAAGTGGTGTACCTCGTTAGATACTCTGCGGCGGATTTCCAGGAGCTTTATCACATGAGGGTTAGAGTATTGACGAAGTATGGAGCCGTCAGCTGCAAACCCTGCTCTCAGAAAATTATAAATTGCCTGCAAAGCATCTTCCTCTGCAGATAATGTTGCATAGTAGATATCCAGATATGCTTCCTCTGAAATGTTTCTGCGGATAGAACGGATTACCTTTTCTGCTTTGAAAGGATCGCCGTCCACATGAATGTATTCATCGAACATTGTCTGTTGAAATATGGGTTCTTTCTTTAATTGTATCTGGCTGTGGCCAATCTTCAGAGCTTCTGCCCAGGCATCATAGATGCAGGTCATAATGTCCTCCAGACGGTCTTTACAGGTGAATATTTTCATAATCTTATCTCACTTCTTATAAATAGGGGTCTATCGATCAGCTAATTCCAAAATCTGCCAATGTCATTTGTGAATAGGATTCATTGGAATGCTGTACTTTCCACAGATCTTTCTTATCTACAGTAATTAACTGTCTTGTAATATAACCTGCTTCAATCGGTGTATGGAACATTTGCCGTCCGCCGCAGGTGATGAAATAATGTGCCCGCTTCAATACAACCCCCATCTTCTTTAAGCTTTCAAAATCCAATCTTCCGTATCTCCTTGCATGGGTAATACGACTGGCAGATTTAGGACCGATGCCAGGAACACGAAGCAGCAGTGCATAACTGGCGTTTTCTACCTCTACAGGAAACTGATCCAGATGACGCAGCGCCCAGTCACATTTCGGATCGATCAGCTCATTGAAATTGGGCTGGGTTTCAGATAACAGTTCATCTGCCTGAAATCCATAGAAACGAAGCAGCCAGTCTGCCTGATACAGTCGGTGTTCCCTGAGAAGGGGTGGTGGTGTTCCAATCTGTGGCAGAACTTTGTCCTCATTCAGTGGAATGTATGCGGAGTAGAAAACTCGTTTCAGATCATATCCCTGATACAATGCCTGAGTAGTCTGCAGCAGGGTATAATCGCTCTCGCCGGTAGCTCCGATGATCATCTGTGTACTCTGACCTGCGGGTGCAAAGCTTCGTTTCAGATCAGACATATTAAGGGGAGACAACTGACAGGCATTTTCCCAGGTGAGAATACGACTGGCCATGCTATTTTCGCTTCGGGAAAATCCAGTCGGAATATCTTTCGGTGTTGTGGTGCTATCTTTAAGCTGTATGTCCGGATTTGTTTTTTCGAGCTTTTCTCTGAATATTTTGTGAGAATGATCTGAGAAAATTCCCTGATTTAAAAACTGGTTTCCACGGCTTCGTTCCATGTATGCGGATTTGCCGATTGCCATTCTGTGAGAGGCGATAGTGCTCTGTACTTTTCCCATAGGGTTCAGGATATTCTTCATGGTTTTGTTCGGTGCCAGTGTACGCAGGCTTTCCTGAGTGGGAAGTTCCATATTGATACTGATGCGGTCTGCCAGATATCCGGCTGCTGCAAGGAGCTCGTCAGAAGCACCGGGGATTGTTTTCACATGAATGTATCCGTTGAAATGATATTTGGTACGGAGGAGGAGCAGAGTTTCACACATCCGTTCCATTGTATAGGTAGGATTTTTCAAAATTCCGGAGCTCAGAAACAGTCCTTCAATATAATTGCGTTTATAAAATTCGACAGTCAGCTGACAGATCTCTTCCGGTGTAAAAGTTGCTCTTCTTACATCATTGCTGACGCGGTTGATGCAATATTTGCAGTCATAAGCGCAATGATTTGTCATCAGGATCTTAAGCAGAGAAATACATCTTCCATCTGCTGCAAAACTATGGCATATGCCGCATGCCTCAGTATTGCCGAGTTCTCCTTTCTTTCCCCGGCGGCTGGAACCACTGGAGGTACATGCGACATCATATTTCGCGGCATCTGCAAGAATCTGTAGTTTCTCCTGAAGTGTATAGTTATTGTTGGTGATTGTTGTATTCATAAGACTATTATACAAACAAATGTTCGATATTGCAAGGCTTTTCAAGAACTTATGTTCTGAAAAAACTGTAAATTACCAGAACAGAGCATGGTGTCAAACATGGAGTATAATGTAAATGAGCCGAAAAATACCATACTTACAGCATTTTCGGCTCATTTTATGTTTAAACAAAAGCTATATGATTATTCTGTTTCACGATGTGCAGTAAGGTGCTCTTCCAGACTGCGGGCGGCAATGCTCTGTGGTCTTTTTACATTACGGATCAGACAGATCTTGCGTTCAGGAAGCGGCTCTTCAATCGGAATCTGAACCACTTTGCCGATAGCGATATGTTCTGCGGCTAGTTCTTCCGGGAAGAATCCGATGCCCAGATTGTGGTGGACCATAGGAAAAATCTGATCGGTAGTTGCAACTTCCATATCCGGTGAAAATGGCAGATTGTGACGCATGAAATATTGTGTATATAATTCTCTGGTACTGGTGCCCGGAGCAACTCCAATCAGTGGAATATCCTGCAGTTCCTGCAGACTATGTTTTCTGGAAGCCATTTCTGCGTATCCAGGTCCGCCGATCAGGATCTCGCGGAAAGAATAGAGAGGAATTCTCTGAAGTGGCTTCTTCAATGCAACAGGAGTTGTGACTACAGCAAAGTCCACCAGCCCGTTTTCCAGTGCCTGAACTGCCTGAGGTGTGGAATGATTGGAAATTCTGAGCTTTACATGTGGATAATGGTGATGAAATACTTCCAGCTCATTTAATAAGAAGAGGCGCAGTGCGATTTCACTGGCTCCGATATTTATCAGCCCGCTTTCCAGACCTTTGTCCTTAAGAAGTTCATTTTCGCCGGATACAAGCTGCTCAATAGCAATGGAAACATGTTCAAAAAGTCTCTCACCCTCGATCGTCAGCTGAACGCCGCGGTTAGAACGGATAAAAAGTTTACATCCCAGTTCGTTCTCAAGGATGTTCATACAGCGGGTAATATTAGGCTGATTATTTCCCATAACGTCGGCTGCCTTAGAAAAACTCTTATACTGAGCTACATAATAAAAAATACGATAATAATCCAGAATCATAAATCAGTCGGCTCCTTGTGTTATATAAAAATACAATATCAGATATAGAAAATTTATGTTTGTATATCAATGTGTGAACAAGTATAATACGACTTGGTCGAAAAATCAACACAAAAGTCCTTACAATGGGACGGCATTTTGTTACTGAGACGGATGGGACAGTAACGGTATTTTACCTGCCAGGCTGCGAAATTGTGCAGCAGACAGTATATGCGGAGACTAAAAAGGGAAGGAGATTACCGAATATGACAACAGCAAATAAGACAATTAAGATTAATGATGTGGAGGCAGCTAAGAAACTGGTCAGTGCGGCGGTCAGATGTCCATTTGATATTGATATTGTATCTAAAGGAAAAATTTTTATTGATGCCAAATCTATTCTTGGAGTATTAAGTCTTGGGGTGGAAGAGCCGCTGGAACTTAAATATGAAGGATACGATGAGGATTTTGAATCAGTGGTTGCGGGTTTGGCATGTTAAGATTGAAGAAAGGAATTCGCAGATGCAGATAACATCTACAAATCTTCTATATATTTATGTGATCATTATTAATGTAGTCACATTTTTTATCTATGGCTTAGATAAAAGTAAAGCAAAAGCCGGACAATGGCGTATCCCGGAGGCACAGCTGATATTTCTGGCAGTGATCGGAGGTTCGGTGGGAGCTTTGGCTGGGATGAAGGCATTTCATCATAAAACAAGAAAGCCGAAATTTAAGATAGGAGTGCCGGCAATCCTGATCATTCAGCTCATTATTATTTATTTTCTGTTTTCAGGAAATGAAGAGGTTTATTCTGTAATTAATGAAATTGTGCAGATGTATAATTTATAAGAAAGACGGCAGTGTAATGTTGTATTCAGTAAAGCGGATATATTGTCCGCTTTCTTTTTTTGCCCGGATCAAGCGGATATTTGCAATTGAAGCAGCGGATGTACTTAATTTAGTTAAATTGTTTGTTACAGTGAGTGAGGTATGTTATGCTATTCTTATATGAAAAGCTGTTTGTTAAGTGAAAGAATGGCAGCAAATTAAAGAGTAAATCTATGACAAAAATATAAGAGAGCAGGTGAAGAATATTGGAACAGGAAATCCAGGAGGCAAAGAACATCTATTACAGCTATAAACAATATTTCTCAGACTATCTCCCGGATCTGACGAGACTTGGGCTGAAAGTAGTTATGGCATTGCTGGTATTTATTGGCGGACGTAAAGTTATTCAGTGGTTTGTATCTTTTATAAAAAAATCCATGGACCGTGCGTCTGTAGACAAAGGTGTGATCCAATTTACCGGATCACTGTTGAGAGTTGTACTTTATATCTTGTTGGTATTTAACATTGCGACTCATTTCGGAGTAAGAGAATCCTCCATTGCAGCGTTACTTGGTACTGCCGGTGTAACTGTAGGTCTTGCATTACAGGGTGGTCTTGCAAACATCGCAGGCGGAATCATGTTGCTGATCTTCAAACCGTTTCAGGTTGGAGACTACATTATTATCGCCCAGCAGAATGAATGCGAAGGAACCGTATATAAAATGGAAATCTGTTATACAACTCTGATTTCCATAGATAATAAACACATCGTAATCCCAAACGGAACTCTTTCCAGCAGCATTATTACAAATGTAACTGCCAGAGATCTCCGTAAACTGGAAATCAAAGTAGGCATTTCTTATGATTCAGACATTAAGAAAGCCAAAGCAATTCTGGAAGAAATTCTTCATAATGATGAGGATACAAAAGATGACCAGGGAATGGTGGTATTTGTAGATGAACTTGGAGAAAGCTCAGTGGTTATGGGGCTGCGTGTATGGGTTGCTACAGAGAAGTACTGGCCTGCCAAATGGAGGCTTAACGAATTGATCAAAGAGGCATTTGATGCAAATGGAATTGAAATCCCGTATAATCAGCTTCAGATCCATGTAAAAAAACAAGTGAAATAATAAGCTGGTATCGAAGCGGATGATTTTAGCTGCTGGATTGCAGGAACTGTGGGATTAAAAGGAAAGCCAAATTTACAGGCTTTCCTTTTTTAAACTTACTATGGTGGAGAAAACAGGAGATAAGCAATATGTAAATAATACCAAATAAGAGTAAACAATCCTTAATTCATAGTGATTTATACCAATTTCACTGGGAATTATTGGTATAATACGACTAAAATAATATAAAATACGACAAAATAATTGACAATACGACAACAGACTGCTATACTAAAGTCAAGTTAAACAACGAAGTGTTTTTATGAGGATGCAAAGGTGCATGTAAGTAAATGGATTGCTACACAATTTTTATACATTGCAAAGATGCAAAAATATAAAAACGCTTTTTTTGTACCCAAAATTAACTTCGTGATTGTAACTAATTAACAACGTACAGAAAGAAAAGGAGAGAAAACTATGAAAATGTACAAAAAAGTTATGGCAGCAGCACTTGCAGGTGTAATGACAGTTTCCATGTCCGCAACAGCATTTGCAGCAGATGATGACGGCTACATCCTCAAGACCACAAATGAAGTTTGTACATATTTTCCCTGGTACTATCCAGTCCATGATCGTTAACTTTACCATGCGTGTAGGTACTGCAATCCTTGCAGCATCATCCTTAAGTTTCCTTGGCTTCGGTGCAAACGTTACTGAGCCTGACTGGGGTTCCATGCTTTCCACAGGACGTAACTATCTGAACACAGCTCCTCACATGGTACTGTTCCCTGGTATTCTGATCTTCCTTACAGTTCTGGCATTCAACCTGCTGGGCGACGGTCTCAGAGATACCCTGGATCCAAAGATGAACTAGGAGGAAGAAACCATGGCAGAAAAATTATTAGAAGTAAAGAACCTCCGTACGGAGTTTAAAAGAGATAAAACATGGGTGACAGCAGTTAATAATGTAAGTTTCTCCATTCAGCCAGGTGAGATTCTTGGTTTGGTAGGAGAGTCCGGATGCGGTAAATCCGTAACCTCCCTTTCCATTATGAAACTTCTGGCACGTAACAGTAAGATTTCCAACGGTGAGATCCTGCTTAATGGCAAGGATCTTCTCAAAGAAGATAAAAAAGGCATGAGAAAGATCAGAGGACGTGAAGTTGCCATGATCTTCCAGGAGCCGATGAACTCTCTGAACCCATGTATGAGAATTGAGAAACAGCTGACAGAAGCAATCCTGCTCCATAACAATTTCTCAAAAGAAGAAGCGCACAACAGAGCATTCGAAGTACTGAAATCAGTAGGTATCCCTGAACCGGATATGACATTAAAGAGTTATCCGCACCAGCTTTCAGGAGGTATGTGCCAGCGTGTTATGATCGCTATGGCAATGTCCTGTGAGCCGGAGCTTCTCATCGCAGATGAGCCGACTACAGCCCTTGACGTTACCATTCAGGCACAGATTCTGGAGCTGATGGAGGACATCAGGGCAAAGAAGAATACAGGCATTCTGATGATTACACATGACCTTGGTGTTGTTGCTGAAATGTGTTCCAGAGTTGTTGTTATGTATGCCGGCCGAATCGTAGAAGAAGCACCTGTGCAGGAACTTTTTGCAGATCCGAAACATCCATATACACAGGGTCTGATCGGTTCTGTACCGAAACTTGGAAGTGGTGTGGAATCTCTTCCGTCCATTCCGGGAAGCGTACCGGATCTGTCCGTAATGCCGAAAGGATGTAAGTTTGCACCGAGATGTAAATATGCAATGGATATCTGTCATCAGCAGGAGCCGGAGCTTGCAGATATCAACGAAGCAGGCACCAGAAAATGCAGATGTCATCTGCTCAACAAAACCGGAAAGGAGGCGTAACCTGTGAGCGAGCCGTTATTATCAGTAAAGAATATGAAGAAAACATTCCAGGCAAACGGAGGAATGTTCAGCAAGAAGAAATTTGTCCATGCTGTAAATGATGTATCATTCGATATCTATCCGGGTGAAACTTTCTCTCTGGTAGGAGAGTCCGGATGCGGGAAATCTACGACAGGTAAACTGATCGATCATCTGATCACACCGGATTCCGGTGAGATCTGGTTTGAAGGAAAAGAAATCTCCAGACTTTCCGAGAAAGAAATGCGTCCGCTGCGTTCTGATATTCAGATGGTTTTCCAGGATCCGTACGGTTCCCTGAATCCGAGAATGAAAGTTCAGGATCTCATCGGTGAGCCACTTCTGATCCACACAAACATGAGCGCAGGAGAGCGTCTTAAGAAAGTACATGAACTTCTCGGCACTGTAGGATTAAGCCCATCTCATGGAGAGCGTTATCCACATGAATTCTCCGGTGGTCAGCGCCAGCGTATCGGAATTGCCAGAGCACTGACAGTGCAGCCAAAGCTGATCATTGCAGATGAACCGGTATCTGCCCTTGATGTTTCTATCCAGGCGCAGGTATTAAATCTTCTGCAGCAGTTACAGAAAGACTTTAATCTTACCTATCTGTTCATTTCCCATGACCTGAGTGTCGTTGAGATGATTTCAGACAGGATCGGTGTTATGTATCTGGGTACGATCGTAGAGACAGCTCCGAAGAAAGAACTGTATGCAAACCCGAGACATCCATATACAAGAGCACTTCTTTCCGCAGTTCCGATCCCGGATCCGGAAGTGAAGAAAGAGCGTATTACCTTAAAAGGTGATCTTCCAAGTCCAAGTAATCCGCCAAGTGGATGCCTGTTCCATACACGTTGCCCACATTGTACGGAAAAATGTAAGACACAGGTGCCGACACCTGTTGAAATTGCACCGGGTCATATTGTAAAATGTCATTATCCGGAACTTACAGAATAGGAATTCCGAAATAACAATATTACACCTGAAGATGAACAGTGAAGAAAACAGGATTCACTGAGAGATACAGGTTATCATGAATGGATGAGGAAAGAGGGGGCTATGTTTACTGAGGAAAGACAAAGCGCAATAGAGAAATGCCTTCGTGAAAACGGAAAGGTCAAGGTTAAGGAATTAAGTGAGAAATTTCAAGTCACAGAAGACTGTATCCGCAAGGATCTCAAAATTCTTGAAAATGCCGGAAAGTTAAAACGAACTTACGGCGGCGCGATCCTTTCGCAGGATTATCCGCTTGAAAGAGATGTGGTAGACAGACGCCAGTATAACCTTGACAAAAAGAAAGCAATTGCAGCCAAAGCATTTAAATTGATTAAAAATAACGAAACGATTTTTCTTGATATTTCTACCACAAATATTGAACTTGCCAAGCTTCTTGCAGCATCGAGTATGAGAGTGGTAGTTGTAAGTAATATGATAGATATTCTGCAGATTCTTGCCACGAATCCATCGATCACTGTCATTGGCACCGGGGGAACAATGTACCGGACAGTGAATGGGTTTATGGGAGCTGCAACAATAGAGGTGATCAAACAGTACAGTTTTGACCGTGCATTTATAGGAAGCTGCGGCGTGGATATGACAGATTGTGCAATTACTACATTGGGGGTAGAGGACGGATTGACCAAGAAAGCAGCCGTGCACAGCAGCAGACATAAATATGTCGTTATGGAGAGGGATAAGTTTTATTTTAATGACTCCTATAAATTTGCGCATTTTGATGACATCAGTGGAATCGTTACGGATGACTTTCCAGATGATACGATCGTGAATACACTGGAGAGAGCTGGGGTGAAATTGTTCTAAGTAATAAAAAGATGGAGGCAAGTACGTGAAAGAATACATATTAGAGGCCTGCGTAGATTCTGTGGAATCTGCTATGGCAGCAGTTCAGGGAGGCGCAGACAGACTGGAACTCTGCGGAAACCTGATCATCGGCGGAACCACTCCGGGACCGTGGCTTTTTGATGAGATAAGAAAGCGCTCGGACATCAGGATCCATGCCCTGATCCGTCCACGTTTTGGTGATTTCTGTTATACAGATGCAGAATTTTCAATGATAAAGAATGCAGTAAAAGATTTCAGAGAAATGGGTGCTGAAGGTGTCGTATTTGGGGTGCTGAAACCGGATGGCACTTTAAATATGGAACAGATGAAAGAACTGATGGAGGCGGCAGGGGATATGTCAGTAACTCTCCACAGAGCTTTTGATGTATGTGTGGATCCGATAGAAGCAATGGAACAGGCAATCTCACTTGGAATCGATACGATACTTACTTCCGGTCAGCGTAATGTATGTCTGCAGGGGGCAGATCTGCTGAAGGAGCTGGTAGAGAAAAGTAAGGGACGTATTACGATTCAGGCAGGAAGCGGTGTTGGTGCAGAAGTGATCAGACAGCTTTATCCGCTTACAGGGGTGAAGGCTTATCATATGACAGGAAAGAGAGTCATTGACAGTGAGATGCAGTTCCGCAAGGATGGAGTCAATATGGGACTTCCAATGCTGAGCGAATATGAGATATGGCGTACGGATGTAGATAATATCCGTGCCGCAAAGAAAGTTCTGGAGGAATTATAATGGCAGAACCGAGAATTTTTTTAAAAGAGAACAGGGACCGAATTGAAAAGAACTACCTGGAGCAGGCGAAGAGCCTGCCCCGGGTTTTTGCGCCTGTAGATGAGAAATTACAGGAATGCACAGAAGAAGTGGCGCTTGCATGTAAATATTTATATGCATTTATGCCATACAGTGACATTGGTAATTATCCATTTGAAACCTTTCTGGACTATGCAGAGAACGGAGTTAATCTGTGGAGAGAGAACCGGCAGGTAGCAGATCTTCCGGAAGAAATTTTTCTGAATTATGTGTTGTTCCACAGAGTGAATGAAGAAGAAATCGCACCGTGCAGAACATATTTCCGCACAGAGATTGGAAACAGAATACAGGGAATGAATTTCAGAGAGGCAGCCCTGGAAGTAAATTACTGGTGCGCAGAAGAAGCTACTTATCACTGTACAGATGACCGTACTTTATCTGCGATTTCTGTATATCGCAGGGGAAACGGCAGATGCGGAGAAGAGTCTGTATTTACCGTCAATGCTCTGCGAAGCGTAGGTGTACCTGCCCGTCAGGTATATGCACCGAAGTGGTCTCATTGCGATGACAATCATGCCTGGGTAGAAATCTGGTGTGCTGGCAAATGGTATTTCCTGGGAGCCTGCGAACCGGAAGAAATCCTGAATAAAGGATGGTTTACAAATGCTTCTTCAAGAGCAATGATGATCCATTCCCGTGTGTTTGATACAAAGATTCCTGAGGGAGAAGTGATCGGTACAGATGGCATGGTAACGATGCTGAATGAACTGAAAAGATATGCAGTAACCAAAGAAATCACAGTAACTGTAAAGGATGCAGAAGGCGCACAGGCAGAGGGAGCCGAAGTTTCTTTTGAAGTTCTGAACTATTCAGAGTATGCACCGATCGCAGAGAAGAAAACAGACAGCCAGGGTATTGCCAGACTGACAAATGGACTTGGAAGTCTGCATATTTGTGCGAGAATGTGTACTGATGGCGAATGGCTCTATGCCGAAACAGTTATGAACACTGAGAATACAGATAACTGCGAGCTTTGTCTGGCTCCGCAGGGCAGAAGAATTGACGGCGGATCCCAGAAGTGGACGGCAGTAGATATGTTTGCTCCTCACGATGCACCGGTAAATACAGATATGCCGACTCCGGAGCAGAAGGAGAAGGGAAACAAACGTCTGGCAGAAGCCAATGCACACAGAGAGCAGAAAGTAAGAAATTGGGTTAACCCGGAGTGTGAACGTTTCCTGACAAAGGAGATTAATGGAATTGAGGAAGCTGTTGTTTCTTCATTTAGGGCAAATCTTCTGGAAGTTCTGACAGAGAAGGACAGAACAGACTGCTGCAGTGAGGTTCTGGAAGAACACCTGCAGTTTGCCACACCATATCATGGAATGATGAAGAAAGATACTTTCGTATCCTATGTGCTGAATCCAAGAGTGGACGATGAAGTTCTTCAGAAATACAGAAAAGTGATCAAGAAGTTATTCTCCAGAGAGGAGAAAAGAGAGCTGAGAAATAATCCGGTCAAGATCTGGGAACGGATCGAAGAGAGAATTGTATCCAGACCTGAGAAAGAACGATCCAGCGTGATCACAACACCTGCAGGATGTCTGAAAACAGAGACAGGAAGCTTCTTATCCAAGAAGATCCTGTTTGTAGCAACATTGAGAACACTTGGCATTCCTGCACGCCTGAATCCACATGACCGTTCTATGGAGTATATGCTGAATGGAAAATTTGTACCAGTTCTTGCGAAGACGGAGAAGAACAGCATACTGATCCTGAAAGCAGGGGAAAATACACAGTGGAAATACTTCCAGAACTGGAGTATTGCGAAACTGGAAAACGGAAGATACGTTTCTCTGAAACTGGGAGCAGAAGCTTTTGAAGAGCAGAAGCTGACTCTGCCGCTGGAATCAGGAAGTTACAGAATCCTGACTTCCAACAGACTTCCAAACGGAAATATGTTTGCAAACGAGTATTACTTTGACATTGCATCCGGTGAGACGAAGGAGATTGAACTGGTGCTTAGAGAGGCTGATTTAGAGGATATGTTAGAGAACATTTCCATGCCGGAATTTACTCTGAGAAGAGAAGATGGAAGTACAGTAAATGCATCGGAACTTACTGCAGACGGCAAACATATCCTGGCATTCCTTGAAGAAGAGAAAGAGCCGACAGAGCACATCTTAAATGAGATGATGGAGCAGGAGGAGGCTTTTGCAAGATATGCGGAGAAGATTATTTTCGTAGTGAGAAATAAAGAAGCATTAGAGACTCCGACTTTGGCCAAAGCACTTGGAAAGCTGAAAAATGTTCAGATTTACTACGATGATTTCTCAGAGATTATCAATACGTTGGGAAGACGTATGTATGTAGATCCGGATAAACTTCCGCTGATCATTGTAACTAATAGAAGCCTAAACGGAATTTATGCGACCAGTGGATATAATGTAGGAACTGGAGATATGCTGCTGAGATTAATGTAATTGCTGCATGCAGAGTGAATAGTGAGGTAATGTAATTTAGCGTGATAAATAAGATACCTGAAGATGTCAATTTTGGATATCTTCAGGTATTGTTAAAATACATTACTGTATAGATGTGACTGCAGATTCGAATATATAAGGTTACATTTATGTATAAGTTTACATTCATATAGAGGAGACAAAAAGATGTATCAGTTTAACAGAAAAGAATACGAAGAACGTATGAAATGGTATCAGGATGCCCGTTTCGGAATGTTTATCCACTGGGGATTATATTCCATTCCTGCAAGAGGTGAGTGGGTACGCAGCACTGAAGAGATGCCTGAGGAAGAATATCTTCCTTTTATAAAAGAGTTTGATGCCAGAGATTATAACCCGAAGCAGTGGGCAAGAGAGGCAAAGGCAGCAGGTATGAAATATGTGGTACTGACTGCCAAACATCATGACGGATTCTGTTTATTTGACAGCAAGTACACTGATTACAAAGTAACCAATACACCTGCCGGAAGAGATCTGATCAAGGAATATGTGGAAGCACTTCGGGAGGAAGGACTGAAAGTTGGACTGTATTTTACTTTACTTGACTGGCATCATCCGGACTATCCACACTATGGAGACCGCAATCATCCAATGAGAAATCATCCGGAATGCGGAAACGAAAACAGAGATTTTTCCCGTTATACAGAGTATCTGTACAATCAGGTTGAGGAGATCTGCACCAACTATGGCAAGATTGACATTATGTGGTTCGATTTCTCCTATGATGATATGAGAGGAGAAAAATGGGGAGCAACGAAACTTGTAGATATGGTCCGCAGGTTACAGCCGGGAATTATTATTGACAACCGTCTGGAAGCCAGCGGAGAAGGAAGAGGTTCTTTATATGAATGTAACCCGACACCGTATCATGGCGATTTCGTAAGTCCGGAACAGATCATTCCGCCGGAAGGAATCTGTGATAAAGAAGGAAAACCAATGGTATGGGAAGCCTGCTTCACCATGAATAATAACTGGGGTTACTGTGCAAATGACCACTATTATAAACCAGCTTCTATGTTGATCAAAAAGTTAGTAGAATGTGTTTCCAAGGGCGGAAACATGATCCTGAACGTAGGACCGGATGCAAAGGGTAAATTCCCAAAAGAATCTTCTGCGATCCTTGCTGAGATTGGACGCTGGATGGATAAGAACCATGACAGTATCTATGGATGCTCTCCGGCAGCAGATATCCCGAAACCGGACTACGGACGAATTACCAGAAATGGAAACAAGTATTATGTTCATATTTATGAGAATACATTAGGACCATTGCCGCTGATTGGATTTGATAAGAACAAGATCGTGAAAGTGCGTGCGCTGGATGATGGTCATGAAGTGCCGATTTCTACTGCATGGGTACACAGCGATTATCCGGATATCGCTTTCGTTGACCTTGGTCCGGACCCTGTATTGCCAGATCCGGTAGACTATGTGCTGGAAGTGGAGATGGCCGAATAATTTAACCAAATCAAGCAAGTAGCGAAGCGGATGATTTTATCCGCTTGACAACATAAAAGAAGAGTTACTGTCTGCCAGATATTTCTGGAGCGTAGTAACTCTTTTTTTTATAATAGGAAATTCCGATGAATTTCCTATTATATAAAAAGCCCTCTGGGTAGGATCGCACTGCGGCGGAGAGGAATTATGTCGCTGAAGCGACCCGCCGCAGGCGGAGAATCCTGCAAGCAGGATTCTTTTTATATCATCTTTCGTATGTTGATAGTTGAATAACATTAACAGCGATTTCTCTTATTAACAAAATAATTCAGGATTCCGCCGCCTACAATAATAACAAGTGCAACCGCAACAACACGTTTCGCAGCCTCCTGCGGCATCTGGCTCTTAGATCCGATGGAGTCAGAATAGAAGGTAAGTGTATAATTGATCTCATGCGGAGTACCCATTGCTGTAGTATCAGCGATTACTGGCATGGCCTCGTCCATCACAGAAACCGGAATCTGGAATTCAGAATTAGTTCCTTCATCATTAACCGGCAGATATTTTTCGCCATCAACGATCATGTAGTCATAATTGGAACTGCTCCACTGGATATTGGCGGTTACTTCGCCGTCCTTTACAGTTATCAGTGTGGGTGAGGTAACACTTGCTTTACCGCTTCCACCTTCCAGATCTACCTGGATTGAATATTCTCCGTTTTCTTTATCAAGAGTTAAAGACTGTGCAGCAGGCACATAACACCACATTGACAGACAGCATATAACAGCTGTTAAAAATGCAAAAATTTTTCTCATCTTTTTATCCTCGCTTAGATTTCGCTAATTTTCAGTTTCCCACACTTGAAATTAATTGTCAATACTTCATTGAAAAAGCAGTCAGGCTTTAGTATAATAGAAATGTTGCCTGCAAGGCAATGATATCATAAATTTATGCCATGTAATTTCAAACAAATCGGATAAGTCTCCTGACCGAATCAGGTAAATCCTTTGCTTCAATTGCGAAAAGCAATAAGCTGTGGGATAGGATTTATCAGTGATTTGTACAATAAGTCAGAGAAAATATAGAAAAATAAGAGAAAATCATTTTACAGGAGGATATGATCATGAAAGGAATTTTATACGGAGTAGGAGTAGGCCCTGGAGATCCGGAGCTTATGACATTAAAGGCAGTACGTCTGATTAAAGAGAATGATATTATCGCAGTACCGGGGGCAGATGTACGCGAGACTGTTGCATATAAAATTGCAGTACAGGCAGTGCCAGAGCTTGCAGACAAAGAGCTTCTGCCAATTTATATGCCGATGACACACGATAAGGCAGAGCTGGAACTGAACCATGAAAAAGGTGCAAAAACATTGGAAGCAACATTGGATACAGGAAAAAACGTAGTATTTCTGACATTGGGAGATCCGACTATCTATTCTACATTTACATATGTACAGAAGAGAGTAGAAGCTGACGGATACGAGACAAGACTGGTAAGTGGTATTACTTCTTTCTGTGCAACAGCAGCACGTTTAAACATTCCGCTGACAGAGTGGAACCAGCCGCTCCATGTACAGCCTGCAGTTCACCGTTTAGACTGCGAACTGGATCAGCCTGGAACCTATGTACTGATGAAATCCGGTAAGAAGATGAATCAGGTAAAAGAGATTCTGGAAAGAAGCGGTCGTGAAGTTCGTATGGTGGAGAACTGCGGTATGCCGGATGAGCATATTTACAACAGTGTAGAAGAAATTCCGGATGATGCAGGATATTATTCCCTGATCATTGCCAAGGAGAGAGCTGAGAACAAATGATAGAAACAAGAAATCTGACGAAAACTTTTGACAATTTTACAGCTGTGGATTCCTTAAATCTGAAAATTGAAAAAGGAGAATTCTTCGGATTACTTGGACCTAACGGAGCAGGAAAGACGACCACTATCAGTTTGTTGTCAACTCTGCTTCTGCCGACAAAGGGAGAAATCCTCATAGACGGACAGCAGCTGACAAGAAAACGTCCGGATCTGAAGAGAAAGATCAGCGTGATCACTCAGGAGTATTCTATGCGTCAGGACATGAATATGGATGAGATCATGGAATACCAGGGACGCCTTTACTTTATGCCAAGGAAAGAAATCAAAGCAAGAACCGAAGAACTTCTGGAATTCTGTGATCTGATCAAATTTCGTAAGCGTACAGTCCGTAAGCTTTCAGGTGGAATGAAACGTAAACTGATGGTCTGTCGTGCATTGCTGACTGATCCGGAGATTTTGCTACTGGATGAACCGACAGCAGGAATGGATGCACTTTCCAGAAGACAAATGTGGAATCTTCTGCGTAAACTTAATGAGAAAAATCTGACCATTTTACTGACTACGCATTATATGGAAGAAGCACAGAGCCTCTGTAATCGTGTAGCACTGATGGATCACGGGAAACTTGAGGAAGTAAGCACTCCTGCTGAGCTGATCGAGAGTCTTGGTGCTTATGCGGTAGATGAGATGACAGCAGATGGAACAAAGAATCACTATTTCCATACACGCCAGGATGCAATCCGGTATCTGGAGGGACTTACAGGACAGGCTTCCCTTCGTGAGACGACACTGGAAGATGTCTTCGTAGAAAGAGCCGGAAAACATCTGGTTTCTAAGTGATATGTCCGAAATTGCCATGGACATGATCTTAGAGAAAATATAATCTTTTGATACATGGTTCAGGAATGATTCTGATCAGGCTGAACTATAAAATATTTTATAATCTGGAGAAATAACGTATGGGAATTATAACGATATTATGGGAAAAGTGGGTAGAATTCCGCCGGGATTTCTATAAAATCACACTGGCAGCAATGATTGCACCTCTGATGTATCTGATCGTATTCGGAATGGGAATTCAGACAACATCCCACGGACAGCCATACCTGAACTTCCTGATACCAGGTGTGGTATCACTTACAACTATGAACGGAAGTTTCAATGCCATTGCTCAAAACCTGAATGTGCAGAGACTTTACGAGAAAGCCTTCGATCAGGTTATGATCTCCCCAACTCCATTATGGCAGTTCATTGCAGGACAGATCATTGGCGGAAGCCTTCGCGGACTTTATGCAGGCGGTATCATTCTGCTTCTTACGGCACCGATTGATACAGGACTGATTTTTAATGGATGGTCTTTTCTGGTGATGTTCCTGAACGGAGCAGTATTTTCTGCAATAGGTGTGGTTGTATCTTTTCTGGCAAAGAATCATGCAGATGTGCCAAGGTTTTCGAATTACATCATCATGCCCATGGCATATCTTTGTAATACTTTCTTTTCCACAGAAAAACTGCCGGGGCTGGTAGGTAAGTTCGTGGCAGCTCTGCCTTTATCTCAGACCAGTCATCTGATCCGAAGCATCTCCGCAGGGGAAGCAGTAAATTACAGAGGAATTGAGATTTTGATTATTTATCTTGTGTCATTTACGATTGCTGCATCATGGTTTATTTATAAAAAGAAAAATCTGTGATATTTTCATGTGATAAAAGAGGCAACAAAACTGCAGGAAGTATAGTTCTGCAGTTTTGTTGCCTCTTATTATGTCACTGAAGCGAACAGATCCTCTTTTTTATAATATGTAATAATCTCTCACAAACTGTATAAATTGTTTTACATGTGGCTTCAGGATTCTGTTCTTGCTGTACACGATATAGAAGCTGCGCTTATGTGCAGTATCACCCAGTGGAAAGACCAGAAGCTGTTTAGTGCGCTGCAGGTCAGCAACAGAGCGGGCAGACAGGATTGAGATTCCAAGGCCGTTTACAATAGATTTCTTGATACTTTCCAGATCATTCATACGTGCAATGACATTAAGGCTGCTGGTTGTAACTCCAATTCTTTCCAGAAAAAGGTCCATTTCTTTTTTAGTTCCGGAACCTTTCTCACGAATAATAATAGGGTCTTTTATGAAATCATGAAATACGATTGGCAGTTCCTGATCCTTGAGGGCAAGATAATGATCATTTACAGGTGTGGCAATGACCAGTTCATCATGACAGAAAGGAACGAATACACAGCTTTCATCACGGGTATTCTGTCCTACCAGAGCCAGATCTACTGTTCCGTCCAGTACCCGGCTGATAGAATCTGAACTGTCGGACTGCATGGAATGGAAATAAACATCCGGATGAGTCTTTCCAAAAGCAGCCAGTAGTTCAGGAAGCAGATACGATGACGGAATAGTGGAAGCAGCGAGATCGATCATATGCCTATGGGAACCGGTAAAATTTTCAAGCAGATTATTTCTGATTTCAAGCATTCGGACTGCGCTGTCATAGAGTTGATAGCCCTTGTCTGTAATGTTTGTTTTCTTTGTAGTTCGTACGATAAGCTTCATGTGAAGTTCCTCTTCCAGCGAACGGATATGTGCACTGATAGTAGGCTGCGTCAGATAGAGACGACGGGCTGCCTCTGAGAAACTGCCATAGTCTACGACAGCAACAAAAGCTTCTAATTGTTTAAATTCCATGGTAAAACATCTCCTGATAATGTGAAAATATGTAAATGTCCAGCTGGTTACTGTAAAAATACTGAACAGTAATGTTTAGTAATTAGGCAGAGATTAATTTGTCAATGCAGCTAATGCACGAAGCGCTGTATCTACATCTGCTTTTGTATTCTCCGGTCCAAAAGAAAAGCGAAGCGTACCCTCAGGGTAAGTTCCAAGAGTCTTGTGTGCATTTGGAGCACAGTGCAGTCCCACTCTTGTCATGATTCCATAGGTGTCATCCAGATCAAAGGCAGCCTGTGCCATATCCATATGTAATGTCTGTACAGAGACGACGGCACAGCGGTTTTCGGTATTCCTTTTACCAATGACACGAAGAAATTTTTCTTCAGGGTCCATGTTCAGGATACCGTCAATAAAGTATTGGGTCAGCATTAATTCATATTCACGGATGTCTTCCATAGACTGTTTTTCCAGATCACAGAGCGCAGCGTGAAGCCCAAGGATTCCGGGAATGTTTGGAGTTCCCGGTTCGAAACGGTCAGGAAGAAAAGCGGGTACTTCTTCGGAATGAGAGGCACTTCCTGTCCCTCCGCTGAGCAGTGGCTCAATCTGTCCGGCAAGTTCATTACGGATCAGAAAACCACCGATCCCCTGAGGACCTCTGAGACCTTTGTGGCCGGTAAATGCCAAGGCATCTATGTGAAATTTCTCCATATCAATGTCAACAGTTCCGGCAGTCTGTGCAGTATCCAGTATAAAAAGAAGCCCATGCTCTTTGCAGAAATTTCCAATCTCCTGTGCCGGCATCATGGTGCCGCATACATTAGAAGCATGAAGACAGACCAGAAGTCTTGTCGACGGGCGAAGAAGAGAAGACGCTTTATTCAGAAGAAGTGTTCCGTCAGATGCACACGGAATACGGTCAAAGTCCACACCCTGCTTCTGCAACTGGACTAATGGACGCATGACTGCATTATGTTCCATGGCAGTTACAAGGACATGATCGCCTGGCTTTAAAAGTCCCTTTAAAAGGATATTCAGACTGGTAGTGATATTCTCTGTAAAAATTACATTCTTACCTTTTCCGGAAGAAAAATGGAAAAGTTTTCGAAGCTGCTCTCTGGTTTCAAAAATCTGTTCTTCTACAGAGTAGGCAGCCCGATACCCTCCGCGATTTACGTTTACGGCAGAACCGGACAGGTAATCATAAACTGTCTGTGCAACGGAAGGCGCCTTTGGAAAAGACGTACTTGCCTGATCCAAATATATTTTATTCATAGTAACAATCCCCCAATATTTATATGATGGATAATCCAGAAAATCCGGCTAAACTTATGACTTTTTATTTCTGTGATATCCACGAAGTGGTCAGCCGCATTGCAGCTGCCACTGATTTTACATATCAGTATACCACAATTTATAAAAAGAATCTATAAATAGCTATAAAATCCGGCTATAATGAATTAGTGATTTCGGAATGAAGATGATACAATATATACAAAGAATGTGTGATATAAACAAAAAAATTCAGCACACTGTAAAAGGAGGAAAGAAACAAATGAAAAACGAAAAAGGAACCATAGTTCTGGCAGGCGGCGTGATCGGTGTGATTGCTGCAATCCTGGTTTTCTTTGGAAATCCGGCAAATATGGGATTCTGTATTGCCTGCTTCCTGAGAGATACCACAGGAGCGCTGGGATTTCACTCAGCAGCTGCTGTACAGTACATCCGTCCGGAAATCATCGGCCTGGTACTTGGAGCATGTATCATTTCACTGGCTAAGAAAGAATTCCGTCCAAGAGGCGGCTCTGCACCGGTGACCAGATTTACACTTGGAGCGTTTGTAATGATTGGTTGTCTGATGTTTCTTGGATGCCCGTTCCGTATGATCCTGCGTCTGGCAGGCGGAGATGGAAATGCGCTGTTTGGTCTTGTTGGATTTGTATGTGGTATTCTGACCGGAACTGTTTTCCTGAAGAAGGGCTACACACTGAAACGTTCTTACAAAATGCCGAAACTGGAAGGAAGCATATATCCTGCATTTCAGATTGTTATGTTACTACTGCTTGTAGCAGCACCTGCATTTATCCACTTCACAGAGCCTGAAGGAGGTCCGGGAGCAAAACATGCGGCAATTCTGATTTCTCTGGCAGCAGGTATTATTGTTGGAATCCTTGCACAGAGAACACGTCTGTGTATGGTTGGCGGTATCCGTGATGCGGTACTTTTTAAAGAATATAAATTATTGTTTGGCTTTGTTGCAATCCTTGTGACAGCACTGGTGATGAATCTGATTCTTGGGGCAGTTACAGGAACTTCTTATTTCAATCCTGGATTTGTGGGACAGCCGATCGCACATACAGATGGACTGTGGAATGCACTTGGTATGTATCTGGCAGGATTTGGATGTATCCTTCTCGGCGGCTGTCCGCTGCGTCAGCTTATCCTTGCAGGTGAGGGAAATACAGATTCTGCTGTAACAGTTCTTGGTCTGATGGCAGGAGCTGCTTTTGCACATAACTTCGGACTGGCATCTTCCGGAGAAGGCCCTACAGCGAATGGAAAGATTGCGGTTATTATCGGTATTGTGGTAGTTGCAGTGATCGCCGCAGTGAATTCTATGAGAAAAGAAGAAGCATAAGAACAGAAATAAGCGAGACAGTCTGAGAAATCTGTCTTGATGAAGCTGTCTGTAAAGTTCTGAAAAGAGAAGAATAACATGAAAAAAGAAGAAGGGAGAAAATGGCAGATGAAGAGAGTAGATGCAAGAGGCTTATCCTGCCCGGAACCAGTGATACGTGCAAAAAATGCAATGGAGACTGGTGATAAAGAATATGAGATCCTGGTTGATAATGTAGTTGCAAAGGAGAATGTATCCCGATTTGCCACACATCAGGGCTATCAGGTCAAAGTAGAAGAGCAGGGGGATGATATCCTTCTGAAGATCACAAAATGATCACGTATATAGCAACATTCTATTCTCACTATGGAGCAATTCAGTTTCGCAGAAACTGTGAAAAAATGAATCTTAAAGCAGAAGTCATGCCTGTACCCAGAGACTTAAGCTCCTCCTGTGAACCTGTGTCAGATTCCACACAGAATCAGATTTCCCGGAGAAGACAGAGGAAGTGGAGCAGATCGTCAGGGTAGAACCACAGGGGTATGTGGGGATTTATCATGCGGATGAAGAATAAATAATCAAAAACACTTTATGGAACAAGACTGCAGAGCAGTTTGAACTTCATAAAGTGTTTTTTGGTGTAGCAGGAAATTATTCTGTAATATTTGTATGATATAAAAAATCCGTTCATATTTGTATCTTGACGTTTAATCGGAAATGCGGTATAGTGCTCGTTGCTTAAAAAGGAGAATAGAAAATATGACATTTTATCAGGAATTACAGCTGAGTTCTGTTGGTTCGAAACAGCTTATTAAGAGTACAACAGACTCAAAAGAAAAAAGACGTCACATACTGATCTATAATTTCAAAGTTTATCTGGTTATGGCATTTTGTGTTGCAGTAGTAAGCCTGTACAGCAAACTGACCGGGAGTAATAACAGCGTAGTCGGTGTTACAGTTCTGCTTGCAGTTCTTGTACTTCGCCAGGCTGATTTCGGGATCAGGACATCACATGGACTGCTTTCTATTGCAGGAATTTTTGGAATCCTCATGGCAGGACCAAGACTTGCAAACATGGCAGCGGAGGTTCCATTTGTAGCATTTTTTATTAATGTGGTTTGCATCCTGTTGTTAATGATTCTGGGATGCCACAATGTGATCATGTATAATCATTCTACATTTGTTCTGGGGTATTTACTGCTTTTGGGCTATGATGTAACAGGAAAGGAATATATTCTTCGTATTGAAGGTTTACTTGCGGGAATGCTGATCTGTATGGCAGTATTTTACAAGAACCAGAAGAACAGACCGTATCGCAGAACGTTCCTGGATCTGTTCCGTGAAATTGATATTCACTCTGCAAGAACCAGATGGTATTTGAAACTTACACTGATCGTATCAAGCGCTATGCTTTTTATGAATTTGCTTGGACTGCCAAGAGCTATGTGGGCAGGAATCGCCTGCATGTCTGTATGCCTGCCATTTACAGAAGATTGTACTACCAGAGCAGGAAACAGAGGATTGTTTAATATAGTAGGATGCCTCCTGTTTATTGTCCTCTATCTGGTACTTCCGGAATCTATGTATCCGTACATTGGAATGATTGGTGGAATCGGAGTGGGATATTCCGCTGGATATGCATGGCAGACTGCATTTAACACATTTGGAGCATTATCTATTGCTTCGGGATTATTTGGAATGCCGATGGCAGTGGCACTGCGTATTGGAGCGAATGTGTTTGGAGCGGCTTATACTGTGATTTGTAATAAAGTAGTGGATAAAATTGCGGAGCGTATGTATATAAGAAAGAATCTTACTGCATAAAATATGTCAGTATTGCGCAGACAGTAATAAAAAAATTCATTAAAAATAAGAAACTATATTGAAATGAAGATTTGCATATAGTATAATCAAATACAGATAAAAGAAAATTCTTCGGGGTTGTGGTGATCAGCATTGGCTGAGATTCCCTACCGGCGGTTATAGTCCGCGACCCGCTTCGGCGGCTGATTTGGTGAAATTCCAAAACCGACAGTATAGTCTGGATGAGAGAAGAACACGCGATATTTACCATACGTGCTCAGTACCCCGGATAATTTATCCGGGGTTTTTTATGTTGTGAAAGTGATTTTATTACATAAAAAAGCTTGTGGAATTTTCTTTTAAACAGGATAAAGACTTATTTACAACCGGAGATTTAACAGATGGGAATGTGAGAAGTTTATATCCGTAAAGAATAATTTCAAAGGAGAGAAACAGTATGAGTGAACAGGTATTAAGAAACGGAAACGTAGCAGCGAGAAGTAAGACGAGGACGATCACGCAGGTTGCCATGCTTGGTGCAATCGCGGGTATTCTGATGAATCTGGAGTTTCCAATTCCTTTCCTGGCACCTACTTTTTATCAGTTGGATTTCTCTGAAATCCCGGTACTAATCGGTTCTTTTGCAATGGGACCGGTGGCGGGTGTGCTGATAGAACTGGTAAAGATTCTGGTGCATCTGGTATCTAAAGGAACAATGACAGCAGGTGTCGGCGATATGGCAAACTTCATTTTTGGATGTACATTTGCAGTACCGGCCGGGCTGATCTACCGCTACAAATCTGTTAAAAGCAGAAAACATGCAGTAGTAGGTATGGCAGTAGGAACCGTGCTGACAGCAGTAGTTGCATGTTTTATTAATGCATTTATTTTACTTCCAGCTTATGGCAAAGCTTTTGGAATGCCGATTGAAGCATTCATCGAAATGGGAAGTGCAGTACACAGCTCCGTAAACAATCTGCTGACATTTGCAGCAATCATTATTTTCCCATTTAATATTTTTAAATATGCACTGACATCCCTGATCGTATTCTTTATTTATAAGAGAATACGTGTGGTTCTTAAAGGGGACTGATAGATAATAAAAACGAATGAGAGAAGCAGTCGTAGAATTAAAATCTACGGCTGTTTTTTTGCGCTGACGGGCTTAAAAAAAATACAAGAATATGGTAAGATAAAACAGATAAGATAGATAAGACAGATATCAGAACGTGAGGGTTATAAAATGAATAACACTGGTATTAAAGCAGAAGTTATAGAAGAAATTCGAAAACTTGCCAGAAAGTATGACGTTACAAAAGTAATCCTTTTTGGTTCAAGAGCCCGTGGGGACTTTAAAAGGACGAGTGATATAGATATTGCTGTTACAGGTGGTGACTTTGTGAGATTTGCATTGGATGTAGATGAGGAGACAAGTACTCTTTTAGAATATGACATTGTAGATCTTGACAATGATATGCAGGATGAACTGCGGGATTCAATAAAAAAGGAGGGAAGAATTCTATATGAGAAAGTATGAGAATTTTTGTGCTTCATTATCAAATATGAAAGATATTTATAACTATAAAGAACCGTATGACAATGTTGTTATAACTGGTCTTGTGGGATTATTTGAAATCTGTTTTGAACAGTCATGGAAAATGATGAAAGAGATATTGGAAATGCACGGATACGCAGAAGGAGCAACCGGCTCACCTAAAATTATCTTAAAAACAGCATATAAAGCTGGAATGATAAAGGATGAGAATCAGTGGCTTCGCGCATTACAGGCAAGAAACAATATTACACATTCTTATAACCAGAAAATTGCGTTAGGGATTATTAAAGAAGCGAAAGATGAGTTTTATCAGATGTTTGGTAAATTAAAGACGGAAATAGAAGAGAACTGGTTATAACGAGAAAATAGAAACGTGGAAAGGAAGCAAAATAATGGGACAGATACACGATATTGAAAAATTGACAGACTGTAAATTTTTGAACTTATATCATTTAAATGCGACGAGCATTCACAACACCCCGGTGTCATATTACGTGGCATCCCGTGCGAAGAGCATTGATAAATTAAAGATCAAAACAGGTAAAAACACTCCGGACGGTGTGATCATTTACAGTCTTTATGGAGAAAAGAGAGATAAGGTTGTGTTAGTACGTCAGTACAGATATGCAATTGGGGGATACATCTATGAATTCCCGGCAGGTCTTGTAGAGCAAAATGAAGAATTCCACGAGGGTGCAGTAAGAGAAATGTACGAAGAAACCGGACTGAAATTCACACCTCTGAAAGTAGATCTGGCATTTGAGAAACCATACTTTACTACAGTTGGAATGACAGATGAATCCTGTGCTACTGTTTATGGTTACGCAGAAGGTGAGATCAGCAAAGACGCTCAGGAAGATACAGAAGAGATTGAAGTTGTGCTTGCAGACAGAGAAGAAGTAAAGAGGATCCTGAAAGAGGAAAACGTAGCAATTATGTGCGCATATCAGCTGATGCATTTCCTACAGGATGAAGATCCATTTGCATTTTTGAAAAAAGAACTTTGATAAGGGAGGATTTAGATAATGGCAAAATGGCAGAGAAGCTTTTTTCAGCCGGTACTTCCGCTGGGAGAAGACGGACGAAAAGTTACAGGAAGTAAGGAACACATTGCACTTTCCAGAATGGCAGCAGGAGAAGGAATGGTTCTTCTGAAAAATGAGAAAAATACACTTCCACTTCAGAAAGGAACAAAAGTCGCACTTTTTGGTAAAGGCACCGTTGATTATGTAAAAGGCGGCGGTGGAAGCGGCGATGTAACCGTAGAATATATCCGTAATCTTTACGAAGGAATGAAGATCAAAGAGGATGAGGGAAAAGTAGAAATCTTTGATAAACTTGCGAAATATTATGAAGAAGATATCCAGAAACAGTACGCAGATGGTGCAGTACCTGGTATGACTGTTGAGCCGGAACTTCCGGATGAACTTCTGAACGAAGCAAGAGAATATGCAGACACAGCAGTCATCACTATCTGCCGTTTCTCCGGCGAAGGATGGGACAGAAAGTGCGAGGCTGCACAGGACGGATATGTTCTTGACGGTGATGAGAAAAAGAACTCTGAACTGTCTGCAAAGATCTTTGAGGATGGCGATTTCTGCCTGACAAATGCAGAGAATGCCATGGTAGAGAAAGTAAAAAAAGCATTCCCACATGTGATCGTAGTAATGAATGTCGGCGGCATCGTAGACACGAAATGGTTTAAAGATTGTGATGAAATTCAGTCAGTCCTGATGGCTTGGCAGGGTGGAATGGAAGGCGGTCTTGCAACAGCAGATATACTCTGCGGTGATGTAAACCCGTCCGGTAAATTATCTGATACTTATGCAAAAGACCTGGAAGATTACCCATCTACAGCCAATTTCCATGAATCTGCTTTCTATGTAGACTATACAGAAGATATCTATGTAGGATACCGTTATTTTGAGACAATTCCAGGCGCAGCAGAGAGAGTAAATTACCCGTTCGGCTACGGACTTTCCTATACCGATTTTGACTGGAAAGTAACCGGTGCTTCCGAAGAAAACGGTGTGATCACGGTTCTTACAGAAGTAACTAACACTGGAAAAACGGTCGGAAAAGAAGTGATCCAGCTCTATTACGGAGCACCGCAGGGAAAACTTGGCAAGCCTGCAAAAGTACTGGGTGCATTCAAGAAGACAAGTCTTCTCCAGCCAGGCGAATGCCAGATCCTTACCCTGAAACTTCCGGTAAATCAGATGGCATCCTATGATGATCTGGGAAAAGTATGTAAGTCTGCCTATGTTCTGGAAGCAGGAGAATATGTGATTTATGTCGGTACAAACGTAAGAGATGCAGTGAAGATCGACTTTACATATGTAGTAAAAGAGGACACAGTTACTGAGCAGTTAAGTGAAAAAGCAGCACCATATCATCTGCCGAAACGTATGCTGGCAGACGGTTCCTATGAGAAACTTCCACAGCGTGAATATGTAGAAGAAGAGGGGCTTCCAAGACAGGATAAATATGCCATCGGTCTTCCATGCCCTGACATAAGAATGGAGAAGGGAATTGATTTCCTTGATTTTATCGACCCGAAAGGAATCTGTTTCTCAGACGTTGCTGATGGAAAGATGACTCTGGATGAGTTCATGGATATCCTGAGCCTGGATGACTGCATCAATCTCCTTGGTGGTCAGCCCAATACAGGTTGTGCAGACACCTTTGGTATGGGAAATATCCCGGAATATGGTGTACCAAACGTAATGACAGCTGACGGACCTGCAGGTCTGCGCATCCGCCCATGGTGCGGTGTAAAGACTACAGCATGGCCATGTGCAACTCTTCTTGCAAGCACCTGGGATGAAGAACTGGTAGAGAAAGTCGGCAAGGCAGGTGCAGAAGAAGTAAAAGAAAACAACATCAGTATCTGGCTCACACCTGCCTGCAACATCCACAGAAGTCCACTCTGCGGACGTAACTTTGAGTACTATTCCGAAGATCCATACCTTGCAGGTAAGACTGGCGCAGCTATGGTACGAGGCATTCAGTCCCAGCATATCGGAGCAAGTGTGAAGCATTTTGCTGCAAACAATAAAGAGACAAACCGTAAAGATTCTGATTCCAGAGTATCCGAGAGGGCACTCCGTGAGATCTATCTGAAACAGTTTGAGATCATTGTAAAAGAGGCTCACCCATATACAATTATGTCCTCCTATAACCTGCTCAACGGCATCCATACTTCTGAGCACAAAGAACTCCTGACAGGTATTCTCCGTGATGAATGGGGATTCGATGGACTGGTCACAACAGACTGGTGGACTTTTGGAGAACACTACCGTGAGACAAAAGCAGGAAACGATATCAAGATGGCAGCAGGATATCCGGAACGTGTAAAAGAAGCCTATGAAAATGGCTTTATCAGTGAAGAGGAGATTCGACTCAGTGCAAGAAGAATTTTAAGTATTATCTTAAAGATTGACTAAAGATAAAAAATATTAAAAGAGGGACTGAATCTTATTTTTCAGATTCAGTCTCTTTGTTGTTTGAAAATACTCCAAAATGTTCTATATTATACATAGTAAGAATTCATATCACGAAAAGTATTACTGAAAACAGAGTCAACAGCAGCTATATCTATAAAATCAGGGTTTTTAAAATAAAATATATAAGAATATGCTTGATTTATGCTACAAGATACCATATAATATATGTCATACGTAATACGTTTGCGAAGAAAGATGGTGGTGTAAAGAAAGTATGGAAAATAAACATGAACAGTTAAGACAAATTGGTCAGAAGGAAACAACCGTAAATCTAATCATAAAAGAGATTAAAGGCTCTATTGAGAATGGAACTTATAAAGCAGGAATGAAGCTTCCAAATGAGACAGATCTGGCAACAGAGATGGGGGTTAGCCGTACGTCTATCAGGGAAGCAATGAAGGTATTATCTGCTCTGTCCATTGTAGAAATTAAGAGAGGAGACGGAACATATATATGTTCTAAGATGGATCCTTCTCTGTTTGACAGTATGGTATACAGTATTATTTATGCATCCAGTACCAGTGAGGAACTCCAGGAATTAAGACAGATACTTGATGAGGCAACAGTGCAGCTTGCTTGTAAGAGAGCAACCGAAGAAGAGATTGAGAACATGCAGAGAAATATTGACTACATGCGTGTCTTGATCAAGCATGGTGACGGTGAGAAGATGCGTGACTGTGATATGGAATTTCATATGATGATGATCGAATCATGTAAAAATGCCTTTTTTATCCGCATTATGAAAGGCGTTTACGACATTCTGAAATATTCTATTTCTGAGAGTGTAAACACAGAGAAAGTAGATTCTCTGGCAGCAGATTATCATCAGGAAATGCTGGACTGCATTAAGAATAAATCATACAATGAGATTCACGATGCAGTAAAGCACTCACTGACTACCTGGAAAAACAGAGTCTGAGCTTAGTTTTGGTCGAAGTTGCAGAGCAGTTGTCCGGTTATGCGCAGAATCTGGTATTAAAAGTGAATGAATATCTATTTAACAGCAGGATTGGAAAGAAAGCCAACCCTGCTGTTTTTGTGTTAATCTGAGATAGTGTGGCAGTCAGCTTCGGTTATCATTACAGGTTAAAAAATAGTCAGGTAAATATTTACAATCTGTAATGAGTTTTTGTTCAATTTTTTAAAATTGTGCAAGATGCATAATTTTGTCAAATATAATTCGTTGTATATGACGAAATGCATAAAAGAGATTGACATTCGACATGAATCGAGTATAATCAAGATATAAACATCATACGTATTACGTACAACGAATTAACGGAGGTGGACAATGAAGACAAAGCTTTCCATAGACGGAACAAAGTTTCTGATCAATAGTTCTCTGACTTACAGTGAATATCCTGACTGTCCGGAAAAATATAAAGGACTTCTGATGAATGCGAGATTTATTCAGGGTGTATTTGATGACAAAATGGAACCTGAAAGATTTAACAGATTCGGAAAAAAATTTGAAGCCGGAAAGAATACCGAAGATTTATGCCAGGCATTATCCCAGTGGTATGAAAAAGGCCTGAGAGCTTTTACTGTAGGATTACAGGGCGGTGGACCATGTTACACAGTTAACAGTCAGACAATCGACAACAATCCATTCAGTCCGGATGGAACATCCATTGAGTCAGAATATCTGGACAGACTGAAGAAGATCATCCTTGCAGCCGATGAGGCAGGAATGATCGTGATCGTCAGCTATTTCTACGGAGCACAGAGCCGTTTCCTTAAGGATGACCTTTCGGTGATAAGAGCAGTGAAAACTGCATCTAATTGGCTGAGAGATGAGAAATTCACAAATGTGATCATTGAGATCGCAAATGAACATAATGTGGAGGAGAACAAATTACATCCGATCCTGTTTGACGGAAAAGGAATTGCAGAGCTGATCCGGATCGCACAGAGAGAATCAGGCGGACTTCCGGTAGGATGCAGTACAACCGGACATTATTTTTCCAATGATATCGGCAATGCGTCAGACGTTATCATTATTCATGGAAACAATATGTCACGTCAGATGTTCTACAATCACATTCAGGAAGCAAAAGCAATAAAGCCGGCACGCCCGATTATCTGCAATGAAGATTCACAGGCACTGGCAGAGATGCAGGTAGCACTGGATGAAGGAATTTCCTGGGGATACTACAACAACATGACAAAACAGGAACCGCCGGTTGACTGGAGCATTACCGAAGGCGAGGATACATTTTTTGCAGCGCGTCTGGCAGACAGTATGGGAATTCATAAGCTGGATATACCGCTGGAAGAACAGTTCTATCTTCAGGGGCTGGAGAAAGAGATGACCTATGAAGGCAAGAGATGGATTCGTCTGGCAAGCGTTTATCCGGAAAAAATACAGAGAGTTGATTTTTACAGAAATGGAGAATATTTTGCAAGAGCCTATAATGATCCATTTACAATCAATTACATCTGGAACTGGTATCAGAGTGCAACAGAGGGAATTCAGCCGGGAGAAACATGGAAAGCTGTAGTTACACTGGTTGACGGAACCGTAATCGAGAAAACGACAACAGTTGAATAGAGGAGAGGCAGAAACAGAAATGAAAAAGTTATACGCAATTTACACAGTTAACAATTTTATGGATATGATCTACAGACCATTTGGCCAGGAGCTGGAAAGAAATCATCCGGATGTAAAAGTTTACAATATTATGGATGACAGTCTTCTGGTTGACACAAGAACATACAACGGAATGACTCCAACAATTGCTTCCAGAATGTTAAATTACGCAAAGGCAGCAGAGAATTCCGGAGCAGACGGAGTGATTGTAACCTGCACTTCTGTAAATGCAGCAACAAAGATGATCCGACCGCTTCTGAATATTCCGATCATCAATATCGAAGAACCAGTTGCAGAAATGGCAGTAGAGAAAGGTAAGAAGATTGGAATTCTGGCAACACTTCCAACCAGTCCTGCAGCAATCGGAAGAGTTATTCAGGAGAAAGCCGATCAGCAGCATAAAGAAATTGAGATTGTAAACCGTGTAGTTGACGGAGCATTTGATGTATATTGCGAAGGAGATATTGCCAGACATGATGAGATGGTAAGAGAAGAGTTATACCGTCTGGCTGAGGAAGTTGACGTGATCGCATTTGCACAAGTTTCCATGAGTAAAGTAGAATTCGATGCAGACAAAGTAAAAGTTCCAGTATGCATGATCGGAACATCCGGATTCGAACGTATCTATTCAATGATGAAATAAAAAAAAGGAGAACATATATATGAAAAGAAAGTCTATCAAAAGAGTAATCGGTGCAGTCTTAACAACAAGTTTATTGGTTTCGATGCTTGGCGTAACAAACGTTGCAGTCTTTGCAGATGACAAAGAAACAGTAAGGATCCTTGTTCCTGGATTAAGTGAGCAGTCAACAATTGACCCAATCTCAGGTCTGGAAACAAAAGGTCTTCCGGAATTTCAGGAATTCCTGAATGAACAAATCCCGGATTATAATATCGAAGTAAAAACAATTGCATGGGACGGCTGGATCCAGAGTATGGAAGCAATGGTAACAGCAGGAGATATTGATGTAGGATTCTTTACAAACCAGGAAGCTGTACCTGACTGGTATGCAGATTTAACACCATATCTTGAGAAAGATGAAGAAGTAAACTTTGATAATCTTTCAGATTTATATATTGAACCGGCTGTACACTATACTACATATAAATCATTCAACCATCCGGAAGATACAGGAAAAGTATACGGACTTCCAATGACAGTTGCGTGCAATCTGATCACTTATGACAGCAAACTCTTCGAGGAGTGGGGTGTAGAAGAGCCGACAGAAGATATGACATTTTCCGAACTTGTAGATCTTGCAGAAAAAATGACCGGAACAAACCCTGTAACAGGGAAACAGAATTATGGTGGATATATGTATTCAAGCTGGACAGAGTGGTATTCTCTTTGCTATAACGCGATTAAACCATATTTAAGTGATGACATGGACATCAACAACATGGATATGGATGAGTTCGTAGAATACATGAAGACCTCACCGGAAATGAAAGCGTATTTCAGTGATCTGATTCGTCTGGTTGACTGCTGTAATCCTGCAGTTGCAACAGGAAGCGGTGCAGAGAACTGGCTGACAGAAGACAATGACATTGCAATCAACTTTGATGTTAATGGACATACAAAAACATATATGCAGTATGTATATGCAGATGACACAGAAATGACTGACAGATATAAAGCGCTTTTAATCCCGACAGGTGATGCAGGTGAGGGATTCCCGGAATTCTTCCGTTTTGCAATTGCAAACAATACAGAGCACGGCGATGCTGCATGGGATGTTATCAAACAGCTTACAACAAACAAAGAAATCATTGATTTCTACCTTAAAAATTATGCATATGACAAATTATCCTGCCTGAAAGATACATCCGGTATCTCAATGATGGAAGATTATGATATCAACGTAAAACGTCATGATTATCAGATGGATAATATGTTTATCACAGACGATTACTGGTACTGGAGAACTCCAATGCAGACTGTGATCAACCAGATTTTATCCAAACAGTACACAGCAGATGAAGCAGTTGAAGCTATGTATGATGGTGTAAACGAATGGATCAATAATATTAAACAGCAGTCTGCCAACTAAGTAATGCCGATATAAAACATACACACAGCGTCTGTACCGTATAAAAGCGGTACAGACTATAAGGAGAGGCAGATTTTTATGGGAAATTTAAAGAGAAGACAATATATGAGCTGGTATCGGCTGTTGCTGATTGCAATTATTGGTACACTTGTATTTAACTTCTATCCGCTGATAGAAACCTTTATTACAAGTCTCAAAAATATGAACGGCAGTTTTATTGGTTTTACAAACTATAAAATCCTTTTCAGCAGCGATGAGTTCCGCCAGAGTATAATCAATACATTGTATATGGCTGTGTTAGGTGTAGGACTAAATGTTCCGCTGGCTTTTATCATTGCCAGTGTGCTTAACAGTATTGCACATGGAAAAGGAATCTACAGAGTTATTTTCCTGCTTCCGATGGTTATGTCCATGATCACAGTTGTTACTTTATTTAAATATATGATGATGCCGTCAGCAGATGGTGTCTTCAACTATATCCTCAGCTTTTTCGGAGTGGCACCTAAGTTATGGCTGAATGATCCGAAAACAGCGAGAGAATGTGTGGTACTGATCGCTGTATGGAAAGGAATCGGATATAATATCATTCTTTTCTTTGCAGGCTTACAGGGAATTTCAGCAGATATGTATGAGGCAGCGGAGATTGATGGAGCAAATGCATTTAAGAGATGGCTTTATATTACAATTCCGGCATCAAAGAATACTTTTACATTTGTTATCATGACTTCTACGATCGCAGCACTCAAACGATTTACAGAGATTTATGCAGTCAGCCGTGAAACAGGAAACCCGGCAGGCAAGCTTGAAACGATCATGTTATATATCTATAAGAATTCTTTTTCCACGCTCAACTACAAAGATGAGGGACTTGCAGGTGCTGCTTCTGTAATTCTGTTTATCATTATTTTGGCAGCAACTGTTCTTAATAATAAGCTGACAGGAGAAAGAAAACCACGCAGATCAAAAAGAATAGGAGGAAAAGCATAATGAGAAAGAAAAAAGTAAAGCCGGCGACAGTCGTAAGTTATGTAATCCTGACTATCTTTGCGCTGATTGTACTGGTTCCGTTTATCTGGTTTGTATCAACCAGTTTCGACTATGTGAAATCCTATTCTCTGAGATTCCCGCCACGTCTGATACCTAAGGAATTCAGTACATTTAACTACAAAATGGCATTTTCCAACGTGCCGATGCTCAGTTATCTGAAGAATACAGTTATTATTGTTGCATTAAGTGCGGTATTAAACGTTATTACCTCCACACTTGCAGGATTTGCACTTTCAAAAGGAAAATTTCCGGGAAAGAAAATCGTTTTGGTATTTATTCTTTCCAATATGATGGTTCCGTTTGAATCAAAATTACTGCCGATTTATTCTATCATCCGAAACATGGGATTAAATAATAATGCATTGGGTGTTGTACTTCCGGCAGTTCTGACAAATGCAATGTATATTTTCTTTGTAAAAACTTACTGTGACGGGCTTCCGGATGATTTATACGAAGCAGGAAAGGTTGACGGAGCAGGAATCCTTACTATATATGGAAAAATTTATTTCCCGTTACTGACTCCGATCATTGCGACAATTGTAGTTCTGGATGCAATCAATGTATGGAATGACCTTCTGTGGCCAATGATCGTTCTCACAAAACAGAGCAGTTACACTGTACAGATCGGTCTGCAGATGTACAATTCAGGTGCATCAGGAACAACACATGCAGGAACTGCACTTGCGTTATCTGTTATCAGTATTATACCTTTGTCGATCATTTACATTTTCTGTCAGAAATATATTGTACAGAGTATTGCTTTTTCCGGAATGAAACAGTAAAACGAAAACAGATGCTGATTGAAACCGGAGTTGTACCGGTTCAATCAGTGTATATCTGAATTATTTATTTTTTTTACATTTAAACGTATGATGTCATATGAAAGAAGGAATTTTATGGACGAGAAAGTATATTCAGGAATAGAATTAAAAGAAAAATCAAAAGAACTCAGAAAAATGTTGCTTACAATGATCTACAAAGCACAGTCCGGACATCCGGGTGGATCATTATCGGCGACAGACATTATATCTACATTGTATTTCCACACTCTGCGCTTAGATCCGAAGAACCCGAAATGGGAAGACAGAGACAGATTTGTTCTTTCCAAAGGCCATGTGTGCCCGGTATTGTATTCCGCACTGATCATGAAAGGCTTTATTGATGAAGAAGCACTTGGAACATTAAGAAAACAGGGATCTATCTTACAGGGACATCCGGATATGAAGAGATGCCCGGGAATTGAGATTTCCACAGGTTCTCTTGGACAGGGGATTTCCTGTGCAGTAGGAATGGCGATCGCAGGTAAGAGAGATAAAAAAGATTACCGTGTTTATACACTGGTGGGTGATGGAGAATGCGGAGAAGGCCAGGTATGGGAAGCTGCTATGGCAGCAAATAAGTACCAGCTTGATAATTTTACTGTTATTATTGATAACAATGGTCTTCAGAATGATGGTTTTGCAAAAGATATCATGCCGACTCTGGATCTTGAGAAGAAATTTGAAGCTTTTGGCTTCCAGACAGTAAGAATTGATGGTCATGATGTTCTGCAGATCGAGGCAGCACTTGATTTTATGCAGACACAGAAAAACGGAAAACCGAAATGTATCGTATGCAACACTGTAAAAGGAAAAGGCGTGTCATTTATGGAAAATGTTCCCAAATGGCATGGTGTAGCACCAAATGACGAAGAATATGCACAGGCAATGAAAGAGATTGAGGAGGGATTCTAGTGGAGAAGAAAGCAACGAGAGATGCACTGGGAGCAGAAGTGCTGGCACTTGGATTAGAGCATAAAGACGTATTTGTAATTGACTGTGATGTTGCAAAATCGTGCAAGACACTGGAATTTGCAGCAAAACTTCCTGAACAACATATCAATGTAGGAATTTCCGAGCAGAACGCAGTTGGTATTGCAGCAGGTCTGGCAACTACCGGAAAAGTACCGTTTGTTGTAACTTATGCGATTTTTGGAAGTATGCGTGCAGTAGAGCAGATCAGACAGGAGACTTGCTACACAAAATTAAATGTAAAGATTCTTTGTTCTCACGGTGGTCTGACACCGGCGAATGACGGAGCTTCTCACCAGTGTGTAGAAGACATGGGAATCTTAAGAACAATCCCCAATATGACTGTTATCATGCCGGCAGATTATAATTCTGCAAGAAAACTGATTGCAGCAGCTTATAAATATAATGGACCTGTATATCTCCGTTTTACAAGAGATGCTATTCCATGTATCTATGGAGAAGATGAAGAATTTGAGATCGGAAAAGCTAAATGCCTGAAAGAAGGAAAAGACCTGACGTTCATGGCAAATGGAGATACCGTATCTATTGCACTTGAGGCTGCAAAGAAATTGGAAGAAGAAGGCATTCATGCACAGGTATATGATTTCCATACAATTAAGCCTCTGGATGTGGATGCTGTAAATAAAGCGATTGAAGAGAACGGTAAGATTATCACAGTAGAAGATCATAATATTATTAATGGTCTTGGCTCAGCAGTTTGTGAGATCGTGGCAGAAGCAGGAAAAGGAAAAGTTCACAGAATCGGTGTTCAGGATCAGTTTGGAGAATCTGCACCGTATGAAGAACTCCTGAAGAAGAATGGAATCACATCAGAGAATATCGTTAAATGTGCGCAAGACATGATAGATTAACGGAAAAAGAGAGGAATATTTATGAAAATCGTTGTATTAGACGGATATACAGAGAATCCTGGAGATTTAAGCTGGAAAGATCTTGAGGATCTGGGAGAAACAACTATTTACGACAGAACTCCTGTTGAACTGGTAGAGAAGCGTATCGGGGATGCAGAAATTGTAATTACAAATAAAACTCCGATTGATAAAGAAATTTTTGAGAAATGCCAGAACATTAAATATGTAGGTGTTCTTGCGACAGGATATAATGTAGTAGATGTAAATACTGCAGCTGAAAAAGGAATTCCGGTATGCAATATTCCTACTTACGGAACAACAGCAGTGGCGCAGATGGTATTTGCACTTTTACTGGAAATTTGCCATCATGTAGGTACGCATTCTGAAGCTGTAAAGATGGGGGAATGGTCAAATAATGTTGACTGGTGTTTTTGGAAATATCCACTGATCGAACTTGCAGGAAAGACAATGGGAATCGTAGGATTCGGAAGAATCGGAAAAGCGGTCGGCAGACTTGCCAAAGCTTTTGGCATGAATGTTCTTGCATATGATGAATATGAGAATGAAGAAGGAAAAGCAATCGCAGACTATGTGACACTGGATGAACTTTATACAAAATCTGATGTAATCTCTCTTCACTGCCCATTGTTTCCTGCAACGACAGTCATGATTTGTAAAGAGAGTATTGCAAAGATGAAAGACGGAGTTATCCTGATCAATACCAGCAGAGGTCCGCTGATCAATGAAGCGGATCTGGCAGAGGCATTACAGAGTAAAAAAGTATATGCTGCAGGCTGTGATGTAGTATCTACGGAACCAATAAAAGCAGATAATCCATTACTTGGATGTTATAACAGTATTCTTACACCACATATCGCATGGGCTCCAAAGGAAAGCAGGCAGCGTCTGATGGATATTGCAGTGGATAATGTAAGAAACTTCTTAAATGGAACAACTGTTAATGCAGTGAATATGAAATAAAAGTAAAATACAGAACTGTATGAAGCTGAATCAAGAAGTGCAGTGGATTGAAGTATCCGTTTGAATTAAGTGGATGGCAGCCATAATAGACGAAGTACTATTATGGCTGTCTTTTGGTTATAGAAGGCACTGGTGATTATATGCTGAGGCCATACAATTATGTGAACACTGCTGAAAAAGGAATAAACAGCAGTCATAAAAACGCAGGGGTGGAAAGAAGCGACTGTACTTGAACCGGGTCTGCAAATAGAGTATACTGAAATTATTCTGGATAGAATATCAAATTGGATAGAAGGGGAAAAAGAGAAAGAATGAGTACGTTAAATATTCTGATCAATCAGCTTGGGATGTTTGTAATCTATATCCTGGCAGGGATTATTCTGATCCGGACTCATGTGTTGAGCAGAGAGAACATGGAAGTTGTTTCCAGACTGGTGATTAAACTGGCTCTGCCGGTAATGATTTTTACAAATACAGTAAATGGGGTAAATAAAGGAATGCTCTTTAATTCCCTGCCTATTCTGGGAATCGCATTTTTTATGTATATCTGTCTGTTTGGACTAAGCTTCCTGTCAGGAAAACTGTTTCATCTGCAGGGAGATCATCAGCAGCTGTATTCTGCCATGAGCGCATTCGGAAATATTGGATTTATGGGGATTCCGATTGTTACCAGTATCTTTCCGGAAAGAGGAATGCTGTACATATCTGTATTTACTATGATCGATCAGCTGATGCTGTGGACAGTTGGGGTAAGACTCACATCAAAAGCAGAACATAGCAGTTTCGACTTAAAAAAACTGATAAACCCTGTAACAGTTGCTATTGTATTATCACTAATTTTTATTCTCACAGGAATCAGTTTATCGGAAATTCTGAATACAGCATTCTCAAAAATCGGAGCAACAGCAACTCCTCTGGCGATGATCTATCTTGGCGGAGTATTTGCCTGCATGGATGTCAGAAAATATATCTGCAAGCTGGACTATTATGGAATCGTAGTGATAAAAATGCTGATTTTTCCGGTGATCTTTTATTTGCTTCTGGGTCTGCTTCCGATTTCTGCTGAGATTCGCATGACTATGACACTCACATCTGCAATGCCTGTTATGTCGTCAGTGGTTATGATGGCAAACGCATATGGCACAGACGGCGATTATGCTATGGGCGGAATCTTGGTGACAACTGTCTGCTCGATCGTGACACTGCCGTTGGTATACTGGATCTTACAATTTATATAGGAGTAAAAAATAATGAATGAGCGTAAACAAAGTTTACGAAATGAGATAGTCCGTCTGGCACTGCCAATGGCTCTTCAGCAGTTTATGACTGCACTTGTAGGAGCCTGTGACGCCATTATGCTGGGAAAATTAAGCCAGAATGCAATGTCAGCAGTATCACTGGCAACACAGGTCACCTTTGTTTTTAACCTGTTCATGTATGCATTTATAACAGGCGAGAACATGTTTGTCGCGCAGTACTATGGAAAAGGCGACTACAAAGGCATTTCCAAAATCTTCAGCCTTGTAACAAAAGCATGCGGAACGGTAGCGATCATCTTTCTTATAGGAACTTTTTTCTTTCCACAGCAGATCATGGCGGTTCTGACCAATGAAAAAGAACTGATCGTGTTGGGCGGTGAATACCTCAGAGTAATTGGTATTTCTTATGTGCTTTCCGCTATTGCACAGACATTTCTTGCAATTATGAAGAACTGCAATGCAGTAAATATAAGTACACTGATCAACAGTGTAATGGTGATCCTCAATATTATATTAAATGCAGTTTTGATCTTCGGACTCTTCGGATGCCCGGAAATGGGAATCCGCGGGGCAGCTCTTGCTACAGTTCTTGCGACCGTTGTACAGGTTGTCTGGAGCGTCAGCTATGTGTTGTGCAAAATCAAATCAGTAAAATTCAATTTGAACAGATGCGAGAAAGAAATTCTCTCCCATTTCTGGCAAAAGGCAATTCCACTGCTTATCAATAACCTGGCATGGGGAATTGGATTTTCCATGTATTCTGTAGTGATGGGACATCTTGGAACTGATGCGGTTGCGGCAAATGGAATCGCAAATATTTCCAAGAATCTGATCGTATGTTTCTGCCTGGGACTGGGAAATGCGGGCAGCATTATCGTAGGAAATCGTCTTGGTGCAAACCGCCTGGAAGAGGCAAAAGAAGCAGGAGGACTTCTGACAAAAACTGCAATTATCGCCGGAATTCTGTCAGGCGTAGTTCTGATCATTTTGTCCCCGTTTATCACAAGAGTGGTAGACCTGACTCCAACAGCTCGTGGCTATCTGCAGAAAATGCTGCTGATCTGTTCCTATTACATTGCAGGAAAATCTGTCAACTGTATGACCATAGGCGGTATCTTTGCAGCAGGCGGAGATTCCAAATTTGGAATGATGTGCGATTCTATAACTTTGTGGTGTATCACTGTTCCTCTGGGATGTATCTGCGCATTCATTCTGAAACTGCCGGTGATGGTTGTTTATTTCGTACTCAACCTGGATGAGGTCATTAAACTGCCGGTAGTTTATAAACATTATAAGAAATATAAATGGATTAAGAATCTTACATAAGTTTTAGAATTATTATAGAAAAAGAATTCTGAATTCTTATCATTTCTAATAGTTGCTATGATAAGAGCGAAAGGGTTCTTTTTTTATGGGGAAGTTTAACCAAATCAAGTAAGTTCCCTGTTTCAATTGCGAAAAGCAATAAGCAGTGGGTGGGGACTTGCTTGTATCAGGAAAAGTGTAAGCTCTTTCTGATAAACTGCGGAGCAGTTATTTGGTTATGAGAAGTAGCGAAGCGGATTGCGAATATCCGCTTGACTGAAGTTGACAGTTAAAAAATCATTTGTTACAGTGAACTACTCGGCAACCGAGTTACCAGAGCATCTGATTAAGGTGCGATAGCACCTTAGGTTCAGGGTGCGTCCATGACACCAATACTGCTTGCCTTTTCCGGCTATACAGCTACTTTTATAATCTTTGGATCTTTTAGTCCGGTTACGGACACCTCTCTTTTGCTTTTTATTACACAAAGATATTTTCTCATAATATTAAATGCCCCCACTGCATCTGCATTGTAGTTCCCTGTTTCATCACAATATAAACCGCGCTTTTTACGGTTAGATGGCTCTGCACATGATCTGGAAACCTCCCTGGACAGTGGACTGCACTGACTGGTATAGGATTCTTCCTGTTTTACCAGACGGATCCCGTATAATCTCAGCTTATACTCCAGCATCCCGGTGAGCTTTTCATATGGCAGTTCATGCAGTTTCTGGTTCACCTTATGTCCCAGATCCTTTCCCTGGCGTATATTATGGATATCCCCAAGGATCACACAGGTGATCTCTTTCTCCCTGCAATATCCCACAATGTATCTGGTGATCTTATGGAGATAGTCTTTGACTGCCTGTCTTTTCTTTCTGTGAAGCCTGCGGATATGTCCGGATGTTTTCGGATAGCGGATCCCCTGCCTGGCCTGCTGGCTGTACCACTGGGACTGTACCCTCGCAATCTCTTTATGATAATAATGGCACAGGGACAGATATTTTCTTCCAAGAATAAAAGATGACCCATTTCCCAGGTCATAACAGGTCATCAGATTATGCAGTCCCAGATCGATGGAAAGATAATGTCCATTATCCGGCTTTAACTCTGTATCCTCCCTTTCATAAACTACGATAGTCTCACAGACACCATTCTGTGGCGGGGCGATACGGATCTGTTTGATATGGTCCATGTTCCTGAAAATGGCATTTTCAAGATATAAAAAACGGGCATGGATCCCATATCTTTCTTCCATATAGATCTTAAGCTGTTTCGGCAGGGACAGACGCACCCTGCCGTTTTCTTTTTCATGGACTACTGCATTCTGCATATAAACAATGGAGATCCCTTCCTGTTTGAAGCGAGGCGGCCTGGGATTTTCTATCCCTCCTGTCCTTTTCTGCGTAAAAAAAGATCTCCATGCTTTGTCCAGCTGTTTACATACTTCCTGCGCGCTTTGTGAGGGAAGCTGTTTAAACCACAGATCCTCTTTGTGCACTTTTTTCTGATAATACCAGTCCGGATAATTCTCAATCCCCAGTTCTTTATAATGATACCGTTCATAATTACAGATATTCCAGAGCTTATATGCCGCATAGCACATATGCCCGATGATATTCGCATAGTCCTGGCTGACTTTTATGGAAGTCTTATGTGACAGCAGCATCCTTTTCCTCCTTTTAATATGCCTTGCTCTGATGTTCGATATATCTGCGGATATTCTCCTCTGACACGGATCCGACCGTTTCCACATAGTAAGAATGGTTCCAGAGTTCCCCTTTCCATAATTTACTGCGTATTTCGGGGAAACGTTCAAACAGTTTTCTCCCGGTAATCCCTTTCAGATACTTGACAATTGCTGTAATAGATAATTTAGGCGGTGCAGACACAAAGCAATGGACATGATCCCCTTCCCCGCACTCAAAAAGATGCACCGTAAATCCTTTTTCATCAGCAATCTGTTGGACGAGTTCCTTTAGATATGTTTCTATCTCTGCAGTTAGTATCTTTCTTCTGTATTTCACAGACCATACCATATGGTAATTAATATTGCACACACAAGTGCGGTAATGTATTAGATTTTCTTTCATGCATATAGTATAGCACAGATTGCTCTTATCATCAACATTTATCGAACATATTTTCTTTTTTATTTTAGCTGGATACCGCTATCTTACTGTGCAGATATGCACATATTTACGCTTTCATCTCGGAAATTGAATTACCGAGGATTCCCGCTTATTATCCTAAATCTACATATCTGGGAAAATTCCAGACCAGTCGGTCAATTAAATCCCCCTTATGAAAAATCAATTCAAAAGATAAGGCTTACTCAATCTGTTACATGTCTGGTGCAAAGATTGAGTATTCAAATACTGTTGCATCATGTTATAATATCAGTGTCGAAAGGAGTATGAGATGAGTCGTACAATTTTTGATGATGTTTTTCGGACAATGGTAGAGAAACTGCCTTATCTGGCCGTTCCATTGATCAATGAAGTCTTTGAAACTTCTTATCCGGAAAATGTGGAAATTACACAGCTTCGCAATGAACATCAGCAGGAAAACGGAGAAATCATCACGGATTGCTGCCTGAAAATCGGAAGAAAGCTGTATCACATCGAATGTCAGAGTATCGATGACACAACAATGGCAATCCGAATGATTGAATATGACTTTGCCATTGCAATTGAAAATGCACAAAAGATAAACCGCAGATACCGGATAGAATTTCCGAGATCCTGCGTAATATACTTAAGAAGTAATAAGAATACACCGGATTCACTGGAAGTTGAAGTTATCTTTCCAGACGGAAAAATGCACTTGTACGAGATACCAACGGTAAAGATGGAAAATTATACAAAAGACAGCATCTTTGAGAAAAACCTGCTTATGCTTCTGCCGTTTTATGTTATGAGATATGAGAAAGAAGCACACAATTTCAGTGAAAATCCGGAAAAGATGCAGCAGTTACTGAATGAATATGAAGAAATTCGTCGGAGACTGAACGAGGAACTTGTGGAAGAGAGAAAGTCAGATCTTTATGCAGATCTGACGGACTGGATAGTAAGAATAGCAGATTACATTTTCAGAAATGAAGATGCAGCGCGGAAAGGAATTAATGGTATCATGCGGGGAAAAGTATTAAAGCTGAAATCAGAGGAGCTTCGGGAAGAGGGACGAGAGGAAGAAAGAAAGTTAACAGCCCGTTCTCTTGCAAAAGAGGGAGATTCGATTGAAAAGATTGCCCGGGTGCTTCATGAAAGTGAAGAAACTATAAAGAAATGGATAGATGAACAGGCGATAGAGGAAGAAAGGAGACGGAAAGAAGCAGAGTCTAACTGATATAATAAAAGCCGACGAATGGCAAAGAGCAAACGTTTTCTTGATAAGTAAAAGGGCGCTGGCAAGCGTTTTTTTCTTGACTTAAAGCAATGTTTAAGGTCTATACTTCCTGTAAGAGATAATGATAAAATTATGCAATAAAGAGCAAGTTGCTACTCACTTCTTATTGCTTTTGGCAGTTGAAACAGGGAACTTGCCTGATTTGACTAAATCAGAAAATCTAAAATCATAAAGCAAAAACAAAAACAGGGAGGAAACGAAAAATGGAATACCGTAAATTACCTCACGGCGAGGAAATGATCAGTGTGATTGGCATGGGCTCTTCCGTAGTGGGAGAGCAGAAAGAAGCAGACATTATCAGGACAGTGGAATATGCACTGGACGCAGGAATCAATTATTTTGACATGGCGGGCGGTCACGCCACGATTTTTCCGGCATATGGAAAAGCACTGGAGGGACGCAGAAAAGATGCCATGCTTCAGGTACATTTCGGAGCGAACTATACTACAGGAGAATACGGATGGACCACAAATCTTGAAACTGTAAAGAAGTCTATAGATTGGCAGCTTAACAACCTCAGAACAGACTACATCGACTTCGGATTTATCCACTGCCTGGATGAAAAATCCGACCTGGATGCATATGAGAAACATGGAATCCTGAAATATATCATGGATCTGAAATCCCAGGGCGTTGTGAAATACATCGGACTCTCCACCCATGCACCGGAATTGGCAAACAAAGTTCTTGATATGAAAATTCTTGATATGATGATGTTTTCCATAAATCCAATGTATGATTTCGGTCACGGAGATTTTGCCATTGGCAGCAACAACGAACGTCAGGATCTCTACCGTCGCTGCGAAAAAGAGGGAGTGGGCATTTCCGTAATGAAACCATTCAACGCAGGGCAGCTTCTGGATGCAGCCAAATCACCATTCCATCAGGCACTCACAACCAGCCAGTGCATCCAGTACGCCCTTGACAAGCCAGGCGTTCTCACCGTAGTAGGCGGACCGGGAAACATAGACCAGTTAAAAGAAATCCTGACATACCTCGATACTACAGACGAAGAACGAGACTACTCAGTCATTGGCTCCTTTACCCCAGATGACTCCGTAGGAAAATGTGTTTACTGCAAACACTGCCACCCATGTCCAGCCGGCTTAAACATCGGCCTGATTAACAAATACTACGATCTCTCCAGACAGGGTGACCCGATGGCAAAAGACCACTACCTCACTCTGGAAAAAACAGCCTCAGACTGCATCAAATGCGGACACTGCAACAAACGATGTCCATTCAAAGTACAGCAGCAGGAGAGAATGGAAGAGATTAAGAATTATTTTGGAAAATAAAAATACAAAATGAAAGATAAAAGCAGATGTGCATGATTCCGTAATGCGAGTACAGCACATCTGCTCTTTATATATTAGGGCCTCTGAACAGGAGATGATAAATTTTTGTTTGTCTATTTACAAACAGAACAAGAATGGGTATCATACTTTTATAAATGTATTAATAAAAGAGGTAAAATCACAATGAACGGATTGGAAAAGAAATTTGCCACGAAATCAAAAATTGTAAACTATATTATAAATAAACAGAACACATCAAAAGTAGAAATATCCAAAGATCTGAACCTGAGCATGCCGACAGTTCTGTCAAATGTAAAAGATTTGCTGGAAAAAGGTATCATCATAGAAAACGGAGAGTATGAGTCCACAGGTGGACGAAAGGCCAAGAGTATCGGAATCAACCCCTCTTATCGATACGCAATGGGAATCGTCATCACCGCAAATCATGTAGGAATGGTACTGGTCAATCTGAAATATGAAATTGTAAAATCCGACCGCATCCGTCTGAAATTTTCCCCGGATATGTCATACTGCAGTCAGATTTCCACACTTGCAGAAAAATTCCTGAAAGATATGAAACAAAGAGAAGAACTTCTTGGAATCGGAATTTCCATTCCCGGAATCATCAATCAGGATCAGCGTCTGGTCATAAAATCTCATGCACTAAAACTGGAAAACTACAGTCTGAGTTTCCTGGAACAGGCACTTTCTGTTCCAGTGTACTTTTCCAATGATGCCAACGCCGCAATGATGGCAGAAGACCTGAACATACACAAGAATGCCATTTATCTTTCTTTAAACCAGACACTCGGCGGCGCTTTCTGTATAGATGGAAAATTATTCCCGGGAGAAAACCAAAAAGCAGGAGAATTTGGTCATATGATACTGGTACCCGGAGGCCGCAAATGCTATTGTGGAAAATCAGGATGTGCAGATGCTTATTGTGCGGCCAGTGCACTTATTGATGAAAATACAGAGTCAGTAGAACAATTTATGCAGCAGATCAGAAGTGGCGCGGAAGAGGCTAAGGCAAAATGGGAAGAATATTTGGATTATCTTGCAATTCTGATCTCCAATCTGCGGATGGCATATGATATGGACATCATCCTCGGCGGCGAAATGGGGGGATATCTTATTGATTACATGGTTCCTCTTGGGGAAAAAGTAATACAGTACAATGGATTTGACCATGATCTCAGATATCTGAAAAACTGCTCATATAAAAAAGAAGCATCCGCAGTAGGTGCAGCGAAGCATTTTTTACAGGAGTTTATTGGAAAAATGTAAACTGGCAGATAACTGAAACTCAAAATTAAAAAAATAAAGGAAAAATATCAAGCCCTGATTGTAATAGAAATATTGCAGCCAGGGTATTTTTATTATTTTCTGGAATTGCTATAGTTAAATATTCATAAAAAAGAAAGAGACAGTTTGTGCAACTGGTAGAAATGAGAAATATTCTTAAATATCCATTGACAAATTCAGAACTCTGAATAATAATGTAATTACTTTAATAAAACATTTAATAAAAGATAATAAATAACTAATTCAAACAAAGAAAAAAGGAGGAACACATTATGTTACAGCAGGTTATGACAAATCCAGGAGAAATCATTTTCAGAGAGGTACCGGTACCGGAAATCAAAGACGATCAGGTTCTGGTTAAGATTATGAACATTGGCATCTGCGGTTCCGATATCCATGTATACCACGGAAAGCATCCATTCACAAAATATCCGGTAACTCAGGGACATGAAGTATCAGGCGAAGTAGTAGAAATTGGTGCTGCAGTAACAGAATTTCACGAGGGTCAGAAAGTAACCATTGAGCCACAGGTCTACTGCGGACACTGCTACCCATGCCGTCACGGAAAATACAACTTATGCGAAGAACTGAAAGTAATGGGCTTCCAGACCACAGGAACTGCATCCGAATATTTCGCAGTGGATGCATCAAAAGTAACCCCGATTCCAGAAGAAATGTCCTATGAAGAGGGTGCCATGATCGAGCCGCTGGCAGTAGCAGTCCATGCAGTTAAACAGATGGGTGACGTAAAAGGAAAGAGCATTGCAGTCCTCGGTGCAGGCCCGATCGGAAACCTGGTAGCTCAGACAGCCAAAGGAATGGGAGCAGCCAAAGTCATGATCACAGATGTCAGTGACCTCCGCCTTGAGAAAGCAAAGGAATGTGGAATCGATGTATGTGTCAACACAAAAAACAAAGATTTTGGTGAAGCAATGATCGAAGCTTTCGGACCAGATAAGGCCGACGTAATTTATGACTGCGCAGGCAACAACATTACCATGGGACAGGCAATCAAATATGCAAGAAAAGGAAGTGTAATTGTCCTTGTTGCAGTTTTTGCAGGAATGGCACAGATTGATCTTGCAGTAGCAAATGACCATGAACTTGATATCAAGAGCACCATGATGTACAGACATGATGACTATGTAGACGCTATCCGCCTGGTCAATGAAAACAAAGTACATTTAAGACCGCTGATTTCCAAAACATTTGCATTCAAAGATTACTTGAAAGCATACCAGTACATTGACGAAAACCGTGAGACTACAATGAAAGTAATCATTAATGTACAGGAAAAATAAAATTTGCTATAAGCAGGCGACAAATGAAGAATGTGAATATCTTCCTGACAAGAAGATGAGAAAAATATTGATAAAATGAATTGAAAAAGAGACTGCTGTAGACATAGAAATACGGATACTGAACAGGAAACAACAGCAGACAGGAGGAATTATGGAAAACCAAAATAATAATGCAAAAGTTCCATTGATCAGTAAAATTGCATATGGATTTGGAGACGTTGGATGTAATTTCAGCTGGATGTTCGTAAGCAATTTCCTTATGATATTTTATACAGATGTATTCGGGATCAGCATGGCAGCAGTCTCTGCTCTGATGCTGTTCTCAAGATTCTGGGATGCGATCAATGATCCGATCGTAGGTGGACTGACAGATAAGACCAAAACCAAATGGGGACGTTACCGTCCTTGGCTTCTTATCGCAGCACCGATTACGGCAGTACTTCTGATCATGACATTCTGGGCGCATCCTGACTGGTCCGACCGTTCCAAAATCATCTATATGGTGATTACATACTGCCTATTGGTACTGGGATACACCTGCGTAAATATCCCATATGGAACTCTCTGCGGAGCAATGACACAGGACATTGATGAGCGTGCAAAAATCAATACCTCCCGTTCCGTAGCAGCAATGATTGCAATTGGAATCATTAACATAATCACAGTTCCGCTGATTGGAAAGCTTGGCAGCCACAGTGCAAAAACAGGATATTTACTGGTAGCTATTATTTACGGATGTATTTTTGCAGCCTGTCACTTTTTCTGCTTTGCAAAAACGAAAGAACAGGTCATCACACCGGAAAAAGAGAAGATTTCAATTAAAGTACAGTTAAAGGCAGTCATGCAGAACCGCCCATATATCCTTGCCTTGATCGGACAGGTGTTGTTTGGATTTACACTTTACGGAAGAAATGCAGATGTTTTATATTATTTCACATATGTAGAGGGAAATGCATCCTACTATACTACATATTCCATGTGTATTATCATCCCATCGATTATCGGTGCTGCCTGCTTCCAGCCGGTATTCCGCAAACTGAACAATAAAGGAAGAACTGCATCTATTTTTGCTCTCCTCACTGGAATTTCCATGCTCTGTATGTTCTTCTTTAATGTAAAAGAAACACCAGCGGCATTCTATACACTTGCTGGAATCACACAGTTCTTTTTCTCCGGATTTAACACTGCAATCTATGCGATCATCCCAGACTGCGTAGAATACGGAGAATGGAAAACCGGTCTGAGAAACGACGGCTTCCAGTATGCATTTGTATCACTTGGAAACAAAATCGGTATGGCGATCGGAACTGCACTCCTCGCAGCACTGCTGGGAAAATACGGCTATGCAGCAAATCAGGCACAGAATCCTGCAGTCCTTAGCATTATGCGCCATTCCTTTACCACAATCCCGGGAATCCTCTGGATCGTGACAGCAATTGTCCTGTTCTTCTATCGCCTGAATAAAAAACGCTACAACGAGATTGTAGAAGATTTGAAAAAAGGAAAAAGAACAGCGAAATAGAAGCTTTTATCTGTCCGTATCAGAACAAATTGAAAAAAGCATCGGAAACGATATAACAAATGCCCATCTGGAGAAAAAATCCAGAGTGGGCATTTGTTATTTGATAATTGCCTGCTTTCTGCGTGTTTATAGTTACGGTCAGCCTGTTATCCCATAAGATTTTCTGGATGAAAAGATAATCATTCATGTTCTCGATTTCCTGTTTCAGAGGAACGAGCTGAGTGGTTGATTTCAGGGAATAGCGCATATTTTTGGCAAGGGCATTGGCCATAAGATAAACGTCAGTTGCTCCTTTTTTAGGCCCAGGGTTCCCATCGCCTGAAGGGCATTATTAATATAATGCGGCTTGACCTGAGCCTGCAAAGCCTGCAGCTCTGCACTTTTCTTGAGCACTTGTGCTTTGTATTCCAGATTGATCAGTTCATTGATCCTTTCTGTCATATCGTGGAAAGCAGTTGCCAGGATTCCGATCTCATCGTTCCCATAATCTGTTTCATCAATGGTAAGTGCACCATTACCGAACTCGGAAATAGTTTCTGTCAGTCTTTTCAGCTTTCGTGTAACAGATCTGGTTATCAGCAAAATCTTCGGAGTAGAACCGCAGGAAAACGGAGAAATCCGTATACGCCCTATGCTTCCGGATGAATGGTCCTACTGCAGACTGGAAAAAATAAAATGTCAGGGAAAAGACTTAAGCATTATTTACGATAAAACCGGAGAGAAATACCATCAGGAAAAAGGATTTCAGATATGGTGCGACGAAGAATGCATCCATAAATCTTTGTATCCGGAAGAAGTTAGTTTTTGATGTATATAGTGAGAAAAATCCTCTTAAGCAGGGAAAAACAGTATTTTACGATACTTGAAATTGAAATCTGCCTAAGGGGATTTTTATGTTCGCAAGCTTTTTATTTTATTCAGTATAATCAGATTTCTTTGGGTTGCATTTTTATGTGCTGCAGGTATAATAGAAAGATAAGTCTGTTGTGGAAAAGCAGTCAGTACTGATGTGGTCAGTTGCTGTTTAATTGAAAAAATGATACGAAGAAAAAGAAATATTCCTATGTTGGATCCGTAAAGTAATGAACATACATAGAACGGATTTTACTGATTTATAGCAGCAGTTGTTGCTGGCAATATAACGGAGGAATAGAAAACTATGCTAAAAAGATTTACCAAATACGTAACCCAGAGCGTAGCCGGAATGATCGGAATCTCCATCTATGTTCTGGCAGACACATTTTTCATATCTGTATATTCCGGAGCAGATGGATTGGCAGTCCTTAATTTAATCCTGCCTGTATACGGACTGATTTATGCTATCGGTTCCATGATTGGTATTGGTTCTGCGACCAGATATGCAATAAGCAAGGCAAAAGGAGAAAATACAGACCATTATTTCGTACAGTCAGTGACCTGGAGCATATTGATTGCTATACCATTTATGTTGATTGGAATCTTTATACCGGACAAAGCGCTAACATTGCTTGGCGCAGATGCAGGGCTGATCAAACTTGGACAAAACTACCTGAGGATTATCCTTATCGCAACTCCATTTTTCATGTCAAACTATACATTCACAGCATTTGTAAGAAATGACGGTGCACCATCCACTGCAATGATTGGTTCCATTAGTGGAAGTATGTTTAACATTATATTCGATTATGTATTTATGTTTCCGGCAGGCCTGGGATTTTCTGGCGCAGCACTTGCCACTGCAATCTGTCCGCTGGTTACCATGAGTATCTGCACCACTCACTACAAAAGCCATAGTAATCATGTAGGATTTTGCTGGAAAACTCCATCTTTCAGACACTTGGTTTCTTGCTGTCAGCTCGGCGTTTCTGCTTTTGTAGGTGAAATGTCTTCTGGCGTAACAGCCATCGTATTTAACTTTCTGATTCTTGGAATCGCAGGAAATGTAGGTGTAGCAGCCTACGGAGTTGTGGCAAACCTTTCCATCGTAGCAGTAGCAATCTTCAACGGCCTGGCCCAGGGCGCCCAGCCACTGATTAGTGAAAGCTACGGAAAAGGCGAATCCGCACAGGTAAGAAAACTTCTGAAATGGAGCCTCAGCGTATGTCTGGCAGTAGAAGCTCTCATCCAGCTGGTCATCTGGACAGCAACCGACCCACTGATCAACATCTTTAACAGCGAGAACAACATCCAGCTCCTAAATTATGCACACATAGGAATGCGCCTGTACTTCCTCGGTTTCCTTATTGCAGGGATCAATGTAGTTCTGGTTGCGTATTTCTCAGCAGTAGATGAACCAAAGATTGCAATCGCAGGTTCCATGATGCGTGGCGTTGTGGCAATTGTTATTTGTGCAATAGTACTGGCGAAAGTATTTGGCCTGAATGGAGTCTGGATCTCTTTGCTGGTCTCAGAAGCCATTACGTTTCTGATGATTCTGATTCTGTCATATAAAGATAGAAATGTGAAAAAATCAGTCAAAGGATTTGACCTATAAAGATTCTGACAAGAAAGAAATGCCTGTGAACAGCAATTTCTAAATATTGTCAGTAAAAAACTATCCTGGTAAGTACGAGGCCTGGAGACCTTGCTGCTTTTTCAGGATAGTTTTATTTTGAGAAAAGGATTTCATTGTCTGGTATAAACTTTTTCGATTCATTTATGATTCATTTACTAATTTTCCCGTCATATGTTCAGGAGTCAGCTCCAAAACAAGTACTCTGGGGCCAAAATGAGAAATTTCTTTTTCAAGATATTCCTTATCATCCGTAAACTTCAGACACAAATTTGTACAGGCCTCCATAGCCTTATCTAAATCAGTAACAGGACGGAGTCTGCCAAAAACAATCACACTTTTAATATTTAAAGACCATTCGCCTTCTTTTCGATATCCCTGGTCATATACACAATAAGAGACCTTATCACAGCTGTGAATTGCGTCAATTTTATGTCCTTCCACAGCACCATGAAAATAAAGTTTCCCAGTTACTTCGTCATACCAGTGATCCATAGGGACTCCATAAGGATACCCATCATCTCCCAGCACTGAAAGTACACCACGCGGCTCATTCTTCAGAACCTCGATACATTCCTCCTTGCTCAGCTCCTGTTTAAATCTTCTCATCTTACGAAACATAATCATCCCTCATTTCTAATACTATCAGTTTTTAAATTGTATCACAGATACACAGCTCAAAGCACAATGCATTATGCCGATATGCCCTTGAATTACCAGCGTAGAAAAATAGTTTGTTTTATGTGCATTTGCAGGTGTCTTAGATATTCTTAGTTCGCAAAAATCTGTGTTATGAGAAATCAGAGACACTGTCTGAGCGCTGCGAGTTTGGCTCTGATTTCTCATGCTTTTAGCAGATTTTGGGGGACTTAGAATATCTTAGATACCGAAACCGCACATAAAACAAACTATTTTTCTGCGCGTTCCTTCTCCATTATAAAATTTTTTACATCCAAAAGCAATTGCCTTCATAACAGTAAACAGGAAAGATACAAAAACTTTTTTCAGGTTGCCATCTGCGAAAAACAAGAATATAATATTTATACTGAAACACAATCACTACAGCAACTTACACAAACAGAAAAAAGCAATCATTAAACGGAGACACCCAAATGGACTACAGAAAGTTCGGCGAATGCTATTATATAAGAATGGATCGCGATGACGAGATCATCAGCACAATCCTCGAAATATGCAAAAAAGAAAACATCAAGTCAGCAATTTTTTCTGGTATCGGTGGATGTAAGGATGCAGAAATCCAGACATTCATCCCGGAGACAGGCAGTTTCGAAGAACAGCACATTTCCGGAATGCTTGAACTTGCATCCCTGAACGGAAACGTTGTTACAGACAAAAATGATGTCTACTATCATCACACCCACGCAGTTTTCTCCTACAAAGATGGCGAAAAACACTGCATGGCGGCCGGTCATATGAAATCGATTACCGTATTATATACCGCAGAAATCGAATTACGCCCTGTAACAGGAGGAACCATAAAGCGGAAATACGATCCCGAAACAGGAACTGGATTCTGGGATTTTGAAATTTGAATTCTTGTACAAACCTCCAAACTGATGTAAGATAAGATTACTCAGTTTGGAGGTTTTTTTTTATGTTTAACGAAATAAAAGATTTCGCTGCGCCGGAACTGGATGTATATGCCAGAACATCCGAGGTGCAGCTTTTAAGATATTATGAACCGGAACCGGGAATTTTCATTGCGGAAAGCCCGAAAGTAATCGAACGAGCCCTGAATGCGGGATACCACCCCATCTCTTTTCTGGTAGAACACAAAGATCTGGAGGGGGAAGCAGAGGAACTGTTGCAGCGTTTTCCAGAAGTCCCGGTCTATACGGCAGAATATGAACTTCTGGTCAAGCTTACCGGATTTGCTCTTACACGCGGAATGCTCTGCGCAATGCGCAGAAATCCACTGCCATCCGTAGAAGAAATCTGCAAAAACGCCAGCCGCATAGCAGTACTTGAGAATGTGGTAAACCCTACGAACATCGGAGTTATTTTCCGTTCAGCAGCAGCACTCCATATGGATGCAGTGCTTTTAACCAGCGGATGCAGTGACCCGCTCTACCGCCGCGCAGCCAGGGTCAGCATGGGGACCGTATTCCAGATTCCCTGGACCTACTTTGACAAAAAATCCGCCTGGCCGCAGGATGGAATGCAGATTCTGCAAAAACTCGGATTCAAAACAGCCGCAATGGCCCTGCGTGACGACTCCGTAGGAATCGATGATCAGGCACTCCAGTCAGAAGAAAAACTGGCAGTCATTCTCGGAACCGAGGGCGACGGCCTCGCATCACAGACTATCGCAGACTGCGATTATACAGTAAAAATACCAATGTCCCACGGAGTAGATTCATTGAATGTAGCTGCAGCAAGCGCAGTGGCATTCTGGGAGTTGGGACAGAGAGGAGAAAATTAAAAATGTCCTTAGAAAAAGCAGAAAAATATTTGAAAGAGAAAGGCTTCCTTGACCATGTGCTCGAATTGGAAGCTTCCACTGCTACAGTAACAGAAGCTGCGGCAGCACTCCACGTAGAACCTGGCATGATTGCAAAAACTATGTCATTTCTTCAGGGAGACAAAGCAGTGCTGATCTTAACAGAGGGCACAGCCAGAGTAGACAACAGAAAATATAAGGATACATTTCATATAAAAGCAAAAATGATCCCCTTTAATGACGTGGAAACAGTAATCGGTCACGCTCCTGGCGGCGTATGCCCATTCGGAATTAATGAGGGGATTGAAGTTTACCTGGACGAAAGTCTGAAACAATTCGATACTGTATACCCGGCTGCCGGAAACGACCACAGTGCCGTAAAACTCACAATCCCTGAACTGGAGCAGGTATCAGAAGCAAATGGATGGGTAGATGTGTGTAAAGAAGTTTAGATTTCGGAGTGATAAGATAACTGTTAAGAAAATGATATAAAAAGTAAATGACATTTCATTATAGCAATTTAACCAAATCAAGTAAGTCCCCTGCTTCAATTGCGAAAAGCAATAAGCAGT
>CAJLTE010000002.1 GCA_905209435.1 uncultured Blautia sp.
GTATGTGTTTCACTGTTTAGTTATCAAGGTTGTCTGTCTTGCGACAGCTTGTTTATTATATCACTTGTTTTTCATCTTGTCAAGAACTTTTTTATTTAATTTTCAAGTTCTTTTTTGATGCTTGCCGATGTCTGCATCAGCAACTCTGATATGATATCATGTCTTCAGTTTCCTGTCAACACTTTTTTTATCTTTTTTTCAACTTTATTCAACCATTTCTTTGTTGTCTGTCAAAAAAATCCGCCTCATTCAGAAGCGGATTTATCATATCATTATTTTCTCTACACGTCAAGTATTATTTTACATTTTTTTACAATTATTTCGGTTTTTCTATTTTATTGATAAAAGATATTCATAAATATCTTTATCAGGATATCCTGGTCATACAGATAGCTCAGAATATAGTCTTTCTTTATGATCTGAAGAGCTGTTTCTCCTAACTCTGTATTGCATATAATTGTCAACGCCAGAAACAGTATCCATATTACTATAAGAAATTTTGCTGCTCCGAGAAATGCCCCTGCTATCTTATTCATCCCATGAATCACCGGAAGTCTTGATATAAGATTGAGCATCCATGTAACACTTCTCACTAAGATAGTTGCCATCAGCAATGAAATCAGAAAAGAGATCCCATTTACTGCCATACGTGCCAGATACTGAGCAATATAATCCGAAAAAGTAGTTACTGCCAGATACTGATAAATATCCGAATTATTATTCCGGCTCAGTCCATTGCTCAGCAGATCAGGCAGGTTCATTTCATTTATAAAAGCTTCCTGCCCTTCCCCGCTGCTTGTTTGTTCATTATATTTCTTTTCCACAAATTCCTGACAACTGTTCTCTACTTTCTCGTAAACAGATGTTGTCTCACGGATAAACTGATTCACATATGGATTCACAAACCATACAAGAGACATTGACAGAAACACACATATAAGGGAAACAATTTCTCTTATCAATCCCCTTTTATATCCTCTGACGCAGGCCAGTGCCAAAAAAAGTACGGCAATAACTCCTGCCCATGTTAAAGTCATTCAGTGCCTCCTAACTCAGTTTGATCACGTCTACACCGCTGTCCAGAACGAGAAGATATCTGTTCCATCCGATTTTAAAGAAATCTTTGATGGTTCCATCTACACTTCCCAAATATTTCTGAACGCCTCTGCTGTTCATCACACACATCTGAGAACTGTTATACATTAGAATGTTTCCGCCGCTCATTTTGATAGTTGTATATGGAATATTAAAATCTTCTTTAAATTTCAGTTTGCCGTCTGTGGTGTATACTTCCATTGTATACTGTTTGTCTTTACTGTCATTCTTGAAAACAAGCCCGATCATATCATTATCATAAAACGTGCTGACAATCTCTTTATCTACTTCTACAGTCTTTACTTCCTTGGGAATCTGGCTCCCCTGATAGAGCGTAAAGCCATTATCCTTAAGTGCTACAGAACGATTATTATCGAGATACTGAATCTGCGGTACCACTACACCTTCATATTTATATCCACTGACGATTCTATCATCCTCATTCTGTCCAACATCTCCGAAATTATAAAAAGCTACATAACTGGTAGTATCACTTCCATCCACAAACTGATACGCCACCATCATGACTACACCATCCTCAGATACAGCAATATCCAACGGATATCCAGGATCATCTACTTTTGTCTGATTTTCCGCAATAAGACTTCCGTCTGTACTGTAAAAATCAATCCAGGTATCATCTCCGCCGTCCAGAATCGCCGCAACAAGACCACTTTTAGATATTCGCGCTTTAATGATACTGTAAGATGTTGTCACACTTCCCGTTTTTCCGGATTTATCATAAATTTCTAAGGTTGTTCCGTCTTTATCTGCGATCACAGCACAAGTTCCATTGACATCTGCGATTGGATTCTGCATCTGATAAGTTTCACTCCAGAGAGTACTCATTTTGTCCGAAACAAGCGAAACCCCATCCGGACTATATCTAAGAATATCTCCATCCATTTCCACATAATTTGTGGACACGACATCTTCCTGCTCACTGGACTGAACCACTTTATAAGAATGATAGCTTCTCTTTTCTATATAAAATCCCACAGCCGTTACGGCAACAGCAATCGTTACCACTGCAGCGACTGTTCTCTTTACTATATTTCTTTTATGGCGAGATAATCTGCGTTCATAATCATCCACGAATTCATCGCCAGACATTCCCTGTTCTTTTGCCTGCTTGTTTCTCTCTGCCATAAGTTTTTTCTTTTTATGCTTTTTTACCATTTTCTTAAATGTATTTGCCATTTTAGTTCTTACCTTATTTCTCATCTATATTTGTCAGTTACTGTTCGCCCTGCTACAAACGAACAGCGAATCATTCATTTGCTGTTCAATTTTGTCCTCTATTATAGCACAGTTTTCTAAGGTAATACAATTACTTGTCCGGGATAAATGATTTCGTCTGCTGATATTCCATTCAGCTGGCAGACCTGACTGATAGCTTCTATGTTTCCATACCTGTCCATGCAAATCTGAAAAAGTGTGTCCCCCGGCTGGATTACATAGGACTCGTGAGTTGTCCCGGCTGCGGCTTTACTGTTCTCTTTTTCGGCAGCGTCTCTGACACGTTTTTGTGCCTTACGTTCATCTGCTTCCTGCTGATAGATCTGTTTTGTTCTGTCAGTATTCTCAATCTGCGCTGCTGAAATTTGTTCTGTTTTATCTGCATTTTCAACCTGTGATGCTAAGTCTTGTTCTGTTCTATCTGTATTTTCAACCTGTGATGCTGAGTCTTGTTCTGTTCTATCTGTATTTTTAACTTGTGATACTGAATCTTGTTCTGCTTTATCTACATTCTCATCCTGCATTGCTGAATCTTGTTCTGTTTTTTTTATGACTGTCGGTGACTCTGATATCTCGACTTTGGAGGTAGGCGCAACTGTCGGCGATGGCGTTATCTCCTCAACTATTACCGAAGAAACTGTTGCAGCCTCTTTTCCGGATGTTTCTGTCTTTTGATAGCCTTTGTAAAAATTTACACCTACAGTCAGTACCGCAAGCGCCAGACATGCAGTCAGCCCATATGAAAAAACAGAAGGAGCTGCTGACTCCTTCTTTGTTTCCTTTTTATCTGTAATTATTTTCCGAAAATCTTTTACCGCCTGATCCGCATAATGTTCCTGCATCTCTGGCTGAAGTTCTTTATTTTTATCAATCATATAGGTCTGCATACTGGGATTCTTTTCATAATAGAGATAATATCCTCCGAGATGTGCCATCCCGTTATTCTCATAATGAAAAAATGCATCCTCTCTCTCCAGCGGTTCCATGAGCATCAAAACTTTTTCCCCGCCAAAATGCTTCATGTGTATTTTCGTCATCAGCTCAGACACTTCCATCACGAGCTGCGGCTGGGAAAAGAACCATCCCACGATTTCCTGATTTTCAAAATATTTCTTTTGATCTTCCTGAATCCGCTTCCACTGTTCTCCTGAAAAATCAATGTGATCCGGCGCTGCATCCATATCTGCTGCCATAACAGCTCCTTTTATAAACAGATAAGCTGTCTGAGCGCGCCATTTAATCTCCCCTGTAAGAACTGCCACTCTGGCCATCGGCTCTCCCGCTGTCCCCTCTGCCCTGGCAAGCCTTACCAGAAATGTGTATACATAGTCCTCCATGTAGATCTTGTAATCATCACGTACAAGACCGATCTGACGTATATTCCTGGGTAATCCAAACGGTTCTTCACCGTTTTTTGTATCCTGAGATTCGTCCTTATAGATTACTTCTATCATATCTCATCACCCCTTCGGGTATCAGAATAGCACAGGCAAATTGCGGATTTTAGCACTTTGTAAGAGAGATTTTCAAGAATTTGGCGACAGATTTTGCGCTGTGCATAATTTCTCTGTGAAACGGATATGATGAAACATAGGCATCATTATGGAAAATATTTCTAAATGCATGGCACAAAAATCAGCAGGAGGACCGTATGGTATTTTATGTAGACTCTCAAAAAAATAACTCCCCACAGGAAATTGCTTCTTTTCTAAATAAATGCATCCTTCATTACCCTGGCAAATGGTCAGAACTGGTCTTTCTTTGCATTGGAAGTGACCGTGTAACAGGAGACTGTCTCGGCCCGTATATTGGACATCAACTGACCAAACGCCTGGATGTGCATGATATCTATATCTACGGTACACTAAAAACCCCTGTGCACGCGCTGAACCTGGAAAAGATTTCCCACAAGATCAGAACAATGCACCCTGATGGTCTGGTAATAGCCATTGATGCCTCTCTTGGACAAAAAAAGCACCTGGGATACGTGACCATCGCTGATGGCGCACTGTACCCAGGTGCCGGAGTCCAAAAAGAACTTCCCCCTGTGGGTGATATTCATATTACAGGAATCGTAAACATCGCAGGACTTCTGGAGCAGTTAACACTTCAGACAACACGCCTGTCTACTGTGATTTCTCTGGCAGATACCATCACACAGGGAATCCTGAATTATACAAATTCTTTGATCTGTTTGTAGATGCCTTCTGCATCAAGGCCGTATTTCTCAAGAAGAGCTACAGCAGGGCCTGATTCACCGAATACGTCGTTTACACCGATACGTTTTACAGGTACAGGTGCTTTCTCAGACAGGCACTCGCATACAGCGCCGCCAAGTCCGCCGATTACAGAATGTTCCTCTACAGTTACAACTTTGCCTGTTTCTTTGGCTGCTGCAACTACAAGTTCTTCATCGAGAGGTTTAATTGTGTGAATGTTGATCACTTTTGCATCTACACCGTCTGCCGCAAGCTTCTCTGCTGCTTCAAGAGCAGGAGCTACACAAAGACCGTTTGCGATGATAGTAAGGTCTTTTCCTTCACGAAGTACGATACCTTTACCTAATTCAAATTTATAATCTGGTCTGTCATTGATGACAGGAGCTGCCAGACGTCCAAATCTCATATATACAGGTCCAACATGCTCGTAAGCTGCTTCTACCATAGCTTTTGCTTCGATATCATCAGAAGGGCATGCAACAACCATTCCCGGAATTGCTCTCATAAGCGCGAAGTCTTCACAGCACTGATGTGTTGCACCATCTTCACCTACAGAGATTCCGCCGTGAGTAGCACCAATCTTTACATTGATCTTCGGATATGCGATAGAGTTACGAACCTGCTCAAAAGCACGTCCTGCTGCAAACATAGCAAATGTGCTGGCAAAAGGAACTTTTCCTGTTGTAGCCAGACCTGCAGCGATACCCATCATATTGCACTCAGCAATACCGCAGTCGATGTGACGTTCCGGAAATTCTTTTTTGAACATACCTGTCTGAGTAGCTGCAGCAAGGTCAGCGTCCAGAACGACCAGGTTGTCATGTTTCTTACCTAATTCAACCAGTGCAGCACCGTAGCTTGCTCTTGTTGCGATCTTCTTTACTTCTGACATAATGCTTCACCTGCCTTTTCTAACTCTTCCATTGCCTGTGCATACTGCTCGTCATTCGGAGCTTTTCCATGCCATCCAACCTGATTTTCCATAAAGGAAACACCTTTTCCTTTTACAGTTTTCATAATGATAGCTGTAGGCATTCCCTTAGTAGCTTTTGCTTCATCAAAAGCAGCTCTTAACTGATCCATATCATTTCCGTCTGCAACGTTAATCACATGGAAGTTAAATGCCTCAAATTTCTTATCAATCGGGTATGGAGAACATACTTCATCAACCTTACCGTCGATCTGAAGTCCATTATTATCCACGATCACTACAAGATTGTCCAGTTTTCTGAAGCCTGCAAACATAGCAGCTTCCCAAACCTGGCCTTCCTGAATTTCGCCGTCACCTAATAAGGTGTATACACGATAGCTTTCATTGCTTAATTTGGCAGAAAGCGCCATACCAACTGCTGCAGAGATTCCCTGTCCCAGAGAACCGCTGGACATATCAACACCCGGGATATGTTTCATATCCGGATGTCCCTGTAAATAGGAACCCAGATGACGAAGAGTCTTCAGATCTTCTTTTGGGAAAAAGCCTCTTTCTGCAAGTGCAGAGTAGTATCCCGGTGCTGTGTGGCCTTTGGAAAGTACAAAACGGTCACGATCAGCCTTCTTAGGATCCTTTGGATCAATATTCATTTCTTCAAAATATAAATAAGTGAATACATCTGCTGCAGACAGAGATCCGCCCGGATGTCCTGCTTTTGCAGAATGTAATGCAGTAACGATGTCTTTACGGACTTCGTTTGCAATTTTCTGAAGTTCTAATTTTTCCATTGTGGTAAATTCTCCTTATTCGCCGAATACTGCTTTATAATCTTTCTGGAATTTCTCGATACCTGCATCTGTCAGAGGATGCTTTGTCATCTGTACGATTACGCTGTATGGAACAGTTGCAATGTCAGCACCAGCAAGTGCGCAGTCTGTTACATGGATCGGATTTCTAACGCTTGCTGCGATGATCTCTGTTTCGATTCCTGCTACTTCGAAGATCTCAGCAATCTCACGGATCAGGTCAACACCTCTTGTGGAAATGTCATCAAGTCTTCCAAGGAATGGAGAAACATATGTTGCACCAGCTCTTGCAGCAAGAAGTGCCTGGTTAGCTGTGAAGATCAGAGTAACGTTTGTTTTGATTCCTTCTGCAGAAAGAACTTTAACTGCTTTCAGACCTTCTACTGTCATAGGGATCTTAACAACCATGTTTGGATGGATTGCTGCGATCTCACGGCCTTCTTTGATCATTCCTTCAGCGTCTGTTGTTGTAGCTTTAACTTCGCCGCTGATCGGTCCGTCTACGATAGATGTGATTTCTTTGATTACTTCGTTGAAATCTCTTCCTTCTTTTGCGATAAGGGATGGGTTTGTAGTAACACCACAGATTACTCCCATATCGTTAGCTGCTTTAATATCTTCTACTTTGGCTGTGTCAATAAAAAATTTCATGTTCTTAACCCTCCTGATTTTTGCTCACATAAGCGTTCATTTGATTTGATGATTTCATTATATCAAAGTTCTCGGGAAGGTCAAGCATCCAAAAAATTATTAATAATTTTTCTATTAATAATTATATTTTTTATTAATTCACATTTTCTTGTGAAAGGATTGTCAATCCGCATTTTGTACAGATTTCTACAGGATATCTCATTTTCAGATCTGCTCTGAAGTTCCAAATTATTATTAATAATTTCGTATGGCGTATTTAATTAATTTTCCCGGCAGGGTTCTTCCGGGTTCTTGCATATCCGGTTGTTCGCCTGGATATAAGCTTTGGCGTATATTCAATATTGTAAAGACTGATAGGTGCTGAGTCTGTCAGGGCTCTTTCCCTGGTATCAATCTTACGCAGAATGATATCACATGCATCCTGGCCTTTCAATGCTACGAAATGATCGATAGTTGTAAGGGAAATCCTGCGGATACTGGAATAAAAAATATTATCACATCCGATGACTGACACATCTTTCGGCACATGAACCTTTGCCTCATGAAGCGCATCTAGTGCGCCGATTGCCATCATGTCATTCTGACCGGCAATAGCAGTGAACTGTCTGCCTTCCTGCAGAAGTTCCATTGTAAGCTGATACCCCATAGAATACTCCGTATCCATCCGGGGTATCCTGGAATCAATGGACTCATCCGCAGCCTTGATGATCACATGCTCCTTCAGGCCTTCCTTCTCAAATTCCTTTACAAAACCGTTTACACGCTTGCTTCTCTGCCACTGTCTTCTGGTCAGCGGCGGAGTAATAAATGCCACATCTCTGTGTCCCAGATCAAGCAGATGTCTGGCCATCATTTTTCCTACCACTGTATTGTCCTGATTAATAGCGTCTACTGTGGTGGTTTTCTCCTTGTTGCTGATAATAACAAGGGGAATCGTCTGAGCCAGTTCCTCTACCTGCTGCTGAAAATCTGGATTCGGATTACAGCTGTAGATAATCCCCTGAGGTTGAATGGTGTGCATCATCCGAAGATATTTCTCCTCAAGGCGGGCATCTCTCTGCGTATTGCAGATAAAAACACCGTAACCCTGCTTATTAGCTACTGCCTCTACCCCCTGGAGCAGAAGCACGTAGTATGGACTGGTAAGAGTGGGGCAAAAGACAACGATCAGTTTTTCCTTCTTGCTGTCTTTTTTGTTTTTGCGGCCTGGAAGCTGATAGCCTAATTCTCTGGCAGCCTGTTCTACCCTGTCTACAGTCTCTCTTGAAAAAGAAACATTATATTTCTTATTCAGAACCATAGAAACCGTTGCCTGAGAAACTCCGGCTTTTCTGGCCACATCAGAAGAAGTTGCTTTCTTTTTTGGCAAAAAGACTCCTCCTTTGCATTATAGCTCTACTCGTCCCTCAAGAGCACGAAGCAGAGTTACTTCATCAATATATTCCAGGTCTCCGCCTACCGGAACACCGCTGGCAATTCTGCTGACTTTAATCCCGGTCGGTTTGATCAATTTGCTGATGTACATGGCTGTTGTCTCGCCTTCCAGACTGGAATTAGTGGCAACAATCACTTCTTTTACATCATCTTTAGTCAAGCGCTGCATAAGCTCTTTCAGCTTAATATCATCCGGCCCGATTCCGAGCATTGGTGAGATTGCGCCGTGAAGCACATGATAAACGCCATCAAATTTGCCGGTTTTTTCATAAGCAGCAAGATCTCTGGTATTCTCTACTACCATGATCACGGAATGGTCTCGCTTGTCATTGCTGCAGATCGGACAGATTTCCTTATCTGTAAGAGTATAACAGCATTTACAATACTGTACATTCTCTCTGGCGTTGACAATGGATGAGGTAAGTTGTTCTACCTGGTCTTTTGGCATATTCATGATATGAAATGCCAGTCTCTGTGCTGATTTTGCACCGATTCCCGGAAGATGGGAAAGCTGCTCGATCAGCTTGTTGATATGACTGCTGTAGTATTCCATCAGAATGGAAGTCCTCCACCAAGTCCACCCAGACCGCCGGTCAGTTTAGACATAACTGCTGCAGATTCTTCTTCAACCTTACGGAGCGCTTCGTTTGTAGCCGCTACGATCAGATCTTCCAGCATTTCGATATCGTCCGGATCTACTACTTCTTCCTGAAGTTTTACTTTTGTCACTTCTCTCTTACCGGAAATCGTTACTTCTACAGCTCCGCCTCCTGCTGTTGCTGTAAATTCTTTCTCCTCAAGAGCTTTCTGGTTCTCTTCCATCTGGCGCTGCATTTTCTGCGCCTGTTTCATAAGATTATTCATATTTCCCGGCATACCCATTCCCGGGAATCCTCCACGTTTTGCCATTTGTGGTATCCTCCTTGTTTTCTATATTCTTGCTATATTTCTTTCATGCGTTGTCAGGTTTCAAAAATAACCACCCTTAAGGCCGCTGAATCCCAAACCTGTCAATCCTGATCAGGCAGATATTCACAATTCATTTTCTGCACCGATAAATATCCCTATTCCTGTGGTTCATCAGGATCTTCTTCTATCACAACATCCATATGGATATTGTCTCTGATTGCCTGATCCACCGTGATATTTGCCAGGTTCGTATGCTGGTGCTGATTTGCTACCAACATCTGAATCTCTACAGTCTTTCCTGTCTGGGCAGCGATAATATCCTGAAGTTCCTTTTTTGCCTCCGGATTATCTACATATGACTGGCCCAGGAAATCCTGAAATTCCACATAAAGAATCGGCTCTCCCGTTTCTCCATTATACTTTGGAACTGATTTCTGAAGCATCTGTTTGAACATCCCTGTTGTCTGTCCTGTGATCACCCGCCAGCCTGCTACAATCTTCTGCAGATCTTCAGGTGCTGCTTTTGCAGGAGCCTTCTTAACTGCCGCCGAACCGACTGCGCCTGATATTTCTTCCGCACCAGATGCTCCCTGCTGCACAATTACCTGCTGCACCGGGCGTTCATCCATCCGCTGTTCCAGCACACGCAGTCTGTCCAGAACAGAATCTAGATTTGTCTCCATTGCAGGACGGCAGAGTTTGATCAGTGCGATCTCTACCAGAACTCGTTTCTGAGTGGCATAGCGGATCTGATTGGAAAGATCAGAGAAAATACGTATATAACGCATCAATGTCTCCACATCCAGCATAGTGCTTTCTTCTTTCAGAAGCTTCATATTCTCAGAAGAAACATCAATAGCCTCCTCCGGATTCTCAGAAGTCTTTACCAGAAGAAGGTTTCGCATATACCAGGTAAAATCGCCTACGAACTGGCTCAGCTCTCTTCCGCCTACGATCAGTTCCTCCAGGATATGGATGGAACCTGTCACATCTCCCTGGATTACTTTTCGCAGAAGTTTGCTGAACACTTCAGTATCAACGGCCCCCAGAACTTCCAAAACTTTATCATAGGTAAGTTCCTGACCCAGATAAAAAGCAATGCACTGGTCGAGAAGACTGAGCGCATCACGCATGGAACCATCTCCGGCTTTCGCTACATAGCGGACTGCTTTTTCCTCAGCTTCTATACCTTCAACTCTAAGCAGTTCATCCAGTCTGGCTGCGATCGTGTCTATGGTGATCCTGTGGAAATCATATCTCTGACATCTGGACAGGATTGTAATAGGAATTTTATGCGCCTCTGTTGTTGCAAGGATAAACATAACATAAGACGGCGGTTCTTCCAGCGTTTTTAGCAGGGCGTTGAATGCACCTACGGAAAGCATATGAACCTCGTCTATGATGTATACTTTGTATTTGCCTTCTGTTGGACGGTAGGAAACCTCTTCTCTGATCTCTCTGATATTGTCTACACCGTTGTTGGATGCAGCATCAATTTCGATCACATTCATTGCAGTTCCTGCCTGGATTGCTTTGCACATGGCACATTCATTGCAGGGGCTGCCATTTACGGGATGTTCACAGTTGACTGCTTTCGCCAGAATCTTTGCTACTGTTGTTTTACCGGTACCTCTGGTTCCGCAGAACAGATAGGCATGACCAATACGATTATGCTTGATCTGATTTGTCAGGGTGGTCACAATGTGATCCTGTCCTTTGACATCTGCGAAATTATCCGGTCTGAATTTTCTGTAAAGAGCAGTGTAACTCATGAACAATCTCCTATCTTATTATCACAGCCGCCGCGGAAAAAATTCCCGCGGCGGTCTTTTTTTGCATACTCTTGTATCTTATATGAAAAGGTATCTTTGAGTCAAGTACTGTTTCGTTATCAATCACCAAAACTGATGCCAATCTGCTTAGCAGCCTGTACCAGCTGGTCTTTTGGTGATACCATCTTAAGTTTGCCTGCACATTCTTCAAGAGGTACACGTTTAATCTTGCCATTTACCACACCGATCATTATGCCGTAAGCGCCATCAATGATCGCCTGTGCCGCACCTGCACCGATTCTTGTGGAAAGAACACGATCATACGGGCACGGCTCTCCGCCTCTCTGTGTATGTCCAGGTACTGTAACACGTACTTCACTTCCGATTTCTTTATAAATCTGATCTGCAATCTCGTAAGAAACTGATGGATATTTCTTTGCTCTGGCTTCCAGTTTCTCTTTATATTTCTTCTTTGGAAGCTCTGCATCTTCTTTAGAGATCGCACCTTCCGCAACTGCAAGAATCGTAAAACGTTTGCCTGCTTTGGCACGCTTCTGGATTGCTGCTGTAACTTTCTTAATATCGTACGGAATTTCAGGAATCAGGATGATATCTGCGCCGCCGGCAACACCTGCATGAAGCGTCAGGCTTCCTACTTTGTGCCCCATAATTTCCACTATAAATACACGTCCGTGTGAAGATGCTGTAGTATGGATGCAGTCAATAGCGTTTGTAGCAATGTTTACTGCGCTCTGAAAACCAAATGTCATGTCCGTTCCATAGATATCATTATCAATAGTCTTTGGAAGATGAATGATATTTAATCCTTCTTCTCTCAGAAGATTGGCCGTCTTCTGGGTTCCGTTTCCTCCAAGGATTACCAGACAGTCAAGACAAAGCTTATAATAGGTCTGCTTCATTGCCTCAACTTTATCCAGACCATTCTCATCCGGAACACGCATCAGCTTAAACGGCTGTCTGGAAGTTCCAAGGATAGTACCGCCCTGTGTCAGAATTCCGGAAAAGTCCTTGGCTGTAAGCATACGGTATTTGCCATAGATCAGTCCTTTATATCCATCATCAAATCCATAAACTTCCAATTCATCCACATTGTTGGTCAGTCCCTTTACTACTCCTCGCATAGTAGCATTAAGTGCCTGACAGTCACCGCCGCTGGTAAGCATACCTATTCTTTTAATCATGATAGTATCCTCCATTTCTGTGTTTTAACAATTATCAATATCTGCTGCAAGACACGCCGTATCTTCATGGGTTGCCGTCTGTAAACAAACTGCAACACTATAACATATCTGTTTCCAGAATAAAGATAGTTTATTTCTATTTATTATATAATATTTATAGTTTTCACACAATAGTGTTGGAAAACTTTTGTACTACTGTTTACTCTATGCTTAGGAACACTTTTATTCTTGACAAAAGCGTCTTCCACCTATATAATCAAGAGTGCGCAGCCGGGGAGATAGCGGTGCCCTGTACCTGCAATCCGCTACAGCAGGGGTGATGCCAATCTGAGGCTTGTATTCTGTGGAGCTGCCCTTTATAAGTGGCGTTGACGTTTGGGTCTTACGCAACAGGAATCTGTGAACCGTGTCAGGACAGGAATGTAGCAGCACTAAGCAGAAGCTCTTGTGTGCCGTAAGGGTGCCTGGGCTGAGTTAACTGTAGAGGTAACGTCTGTGGAACCATTCCGAGGTGCGGCGCGCAAAAAGAGAATATTCATGATTTAAGTTATATATAACAAAAAGCATTCCGGATCTGATCTGTTGATCATTTTCCCGAATGCTTTTTTAATTCCATTTAATCCTCTACTGCCTGTATCCTGCCTCTGTTTTTGTATTTCTTCATCACATGAAAATAATATGGAACCAGTGGTATCAATGCTGCAATCCATGCAGTAGGATCAGCCATACACACTCCTGCAAAAGAAGTTCGTCCTGCGATCAGCACAACTATTCCGGTTCTCGCCACCAATTCAAATACACCGCCAAGCATCGGCACAAGTCCATATCCCATTCCCTGCAAAGTATTCCTGTACAGGAAAATACTTCCAAGAAATGGATAAGCCCAGAATACTGTCCTGAAATAGGTGACAGAAACTTTTACCACATCCTGCTCTGATGGATCCACAAAAAGATATGTCAGATATTTTCCAAAGAAAAACATCAAAAACATAACAAAAATGCTCCATCCCCAGATCATTAACTGTGTATAACGCACCCCCTGTTTCACACGATCCATCTTTCCCGCACCGCGGTTCTGTCCCACATAAGTTGCAATAGTCGCACCAAACGATGTAAATACTGTAGCAAAAATATTTTGAATTTTGCCCGCCGCTGAAAATCCGGCCATATGTACAGGCCCATAAATATTAACGGCACTCTGGACAATAATGGTTCCGATCGCCGTAATGGAGAACTGCAGCCCCATAGGGATTCCAAGCTTGAGAAGTCTTCCAAAACTATCCCAGGATATTTCAAAGTTCTTTCGTTCCAGGTGAAGGATTGGAAATCTTTTTACAATATAAATCAGGCAGCATACAGCAGAAATCCCCTGTGCAATTACTGTAGCATAGCCGCATCCTTCTACTCCCATTCCAAAAAACGCAATAAATATGACATCCAGAATCACATTGATCACAGCCGAAATAATCAGAAAATATAATGGTGATTTGGAATCACCCAACGCACGCAAAAATGCAGCAAGTGCATTATATGCTCCTGTAATAATAAGTCCTGCATATATAATTCCCATGTATGCAGTTACGTCACTGAACACTTCTTCCGGTGAATTCATCAGATGCAGAATCGGTTTATTTGCAATACTGAATCCTATTGTCATCGCAATAGAAAACGCTGCCATCAGATAAATGGACATCGCAACATAATGTCGCATTCTGTCAAATTTTTTGGCACCAAACATCTGAGCTATAATAATCGCAAATCCACTGCAAAGTCCATTTAACCAACCAGTCACAAAAAACATCAGGGAACCGGTACTTCCAATCGCCGCAAGTGCATTCACACCGATAAATTTTCCGGCAACAATAGAATCCGCAATGTTATAAAACTGCTGGAAAAGATTTCCCAGGCACATAGGAATCATAAATTTTATGATCAGGCTCACCGGATTTCCGACGGTCATATCATTTGTCGTATCTTTACTCATTATTTATCTTCCTCTTTTGAATTTTGCTGATTTTCAAGTTTCTCCCGTTCTGCTTTTCTGATTGCTTTTTCCTGTTTCTTTTTCTCACGAAGTCTTCTGAAAAAATCAGACAACATTGCAGAACATTCTTCTTCCAGAACTCCCTGTGTAATCTTTACCTGATGATTAAAGCCATCTACCTGCAGGAGATTCATAACAGATCCTGCACATCCAGCCTTAGCATTCATACATCCAATTACCACTTCATCAATTCTGGACTGAACAAGAGCTCCCGAGCACATTTGACACGGTTCCAGTGTTACATACATCGTACACCCTTCCAGCCGCCAGTCACCAAGCTTTTTGCTTGCTTTGCGGATTGCATTCAACTCAGCATGAGAAAGTGTATTTTTATCCGTGTTTCTTCTATTGTAACCGCGCGCAATGATCTTACCTTCATATACGATCACACAGCCAATCGGTACCTCTTCCAGAGCTTCCGCCTTCTTCGCCTGACGGATGGCTTCTTTCATAAAACGTTCCTGATCTGTCAACTTCTGCCTTCCTTTCTGTTATTGCCGAAACCTGTTCAAAATGAACATACCATATAACTTATACCTCGCTGCCTTCAATATTAGCAGCTTTACATTTCACATAAAAATAGCCCGGAACATTCATTTCAGACATACCACTTATCAGATGCTTTAACAATAGCAAAAATACTTTTTAAAATCAACTATAATATACTTCAAATTTTCAATAATTGAATATTCTTTTTTGCTTTTCTTTATACGGAAAACCCCGAAAACTTGTATTATATACAAAATTTCCGGGGTTTATAAGCAAGCCACAAGGAAAATACTTTATCCGTTCGACTGAATTTTAACGTTTTATAGATTTCGTGGTTGAATACGCACTGTATTTATTAGGCGCTGCTTTGGATGAGTATGCACGTATTCTATATTTATATGTAGTTCCTTTTTTCTTATTTTTATCAATATAACTTAATGTACCTGAACCTACTGTTTTAATTTTTACCCATTTATTTTTGTCGTAACGATAGATCACATATTTTTGAGCATTTGTAACCCTTTTCCAAATCAGCTTCAAATCTTTTGTTCCGGATTTAACTACTGTCAATGATGGTTTACCAAGCATCAAAGGTACCAATACAGATTTTGTTTTGGAATAGGAACTATACTTACTTGGATTTGCCTTTGTTGAATATGCACGTAATTTATAAATATAAGTAATTCCCTTCTTTAAGTTTGTATCTGTATATGTCGTTGCCTTTGTTGAAGTTACAGTCTCCCACTTTTTTCCATCTGTACTCCTGTAAATATAATATTTCTGCGCACCTGTTACTTTTTTCCAAGTAAGTTTCACACAGTTCATTCCAGATAACCCAGCTGCACTAATAACTGGAGTCTGCAGTTTCTGCGATGGTTTCTCTGTTGGAGTCGGTGAAGGCGGAGTAATCACTGATTTAATCGCTACTGTCTTTATCTCTGACGGATAGCTGTATCCATCCCTTACTGCTCCAGATATATATGCACGCATTCTATAAGAGAATGTCACACCTTCTCTGATAGCTCTGCTTTCATATGTGTATTCAAGAGAATTTGTAACTCGCGCAATTCTTCCCCATGTTTCTTCACCATTCTGACCTGTTGATTTTACATAAATATCATATCCATCTGCACCTTCAACTTTTGTCCACTCAAACTTTACAGCCGCTGTATTTTCAACCTGTTCTGCCTTCAGAAGAACAGGAGTGCCAAGCACGGAAGAAGAGTCGATTGGAATTGTTACTGTTTTCACCTCAGAAAAAGGGCCATCATCATTTGTATACGGAATGATCGGGCATACTTTATAGCTGTACGTTCCTCCTCTTGTTGTAGTCTGATCTACATATTCTGTCTGGTCCCCGGAAAGCAGCTTTATTTCCTGCCAGTTTCCCCATTCACTTTCTTCTATACTGTAAATTTTGTATTTCTGTGCCTTTGGAACTGAAGTCCAGGAAAGTTTCACATGTAAATCGTCTGTTGTAGAAACTGTTAATTCAGGAGTTGCAAGAATGATTTTAAAAGTTTTCTCAATAAAACCTGTATAATTTCCTGTTCCCCAGATGTGAATATATCCTGTCCCCAAATCTGTATTATTCTCATAACGAACTATATAATCTTCATTTACTTTCAGCTTTTTATCATTATAGATTACTTCTACAGACGGAGTGAGTGCTTCCCCTGTGCATACTACCTGAGAAGGGAATGAAATTTCGCAATTAGAAATATCCTTCAACTCCGGCTCCGGAGTCGGAATTTCTGTCGGTTTTGCAGAAATTGTTATACTTTTTTCTTCTGACTCTGTATGGGTTTCACTAAAAGTATATGCTTCTATTTTATAGGTATATGTAGATCCCAGCTGCACACTATCATCAGTATAAACATTTTTATAAGTATCATTAAGTTTTTCCCATGCTATTCCATCTGAACGCCAAACATAATATCCGTCTGCACCGGAAACTTCTGACCATTTAATCAACACATTCTTATCATTCGTTTCTGTCAGAGAAGTAATTTCCGGTTTTCCAAGAACAATCTTGAAAGTTTTTACTACTTCACCGCCATATTTTCCTTTTCCGGTAACCACTGCAGCAGCCGTTCCCATTTCTACATTGTCAATATAAGAAACTGTATAATCTTCACCTTCTTTTAGCTTTGTTCCCGCATAGATTACAGTTACAGCCGGAGTCACTTCATCTCCTGTGTATATGCATTCCGAAGATATTGAAATTTCTCCTTCACTGATCTGTGGCAAAGGCTGATCGTCTGAAGTAATTGTAAATGTTACTTCATCTTTTTTTACATCATCTGCCATCAGATAGTAAATAGTATTCGGTGCAAATTCAATTTCATCTCCATTATATCCGCCATACTCATAAGACTCCTTCATTGAGCGAAGCTCTCTTTGGTATTCATATACATTTATATAATATCCATCTGAAATTGCAATTTTACACTTTCCAGTTGCACCTGTTTTCAATCTGATCCATGCATGTTTATTTCCCGTACAATTTGTTACAGTCAAACCTTTTACATTGACTTCCGGTATTTCCTCTACCGGTTTTACTTCTATATTTTTTATGCACACTTCTTTGTCTGTATCTTTTATTCTATAATATACATTGTACGTTCCCACAGGAGGATGACCGCCATAATAATCGGAACCGGAACCATCATTCCAATCGCACACGGCTTCAAGCAGATTTCCGAACTTAGTTACCTGTGATTCTCCCGTTGACAAAATCTCAGTTGTTCCGCTGGCATATGTTACTTTAATTTGACCGCCAGGCAAATAAAATTTGTTATATGGTTCTGTTCCTTCATATACAAACTTGCATGTAGGTTCTTTTAAAAATTCCAGAGATACAATTTCACTGGGATACTCTACGTTAAAAGTCGCATTTTTTGCCGTTGTACATATTACCGCATAATAAGTAGTTCCCTCTTCCAGTTCAGAGCGGGTAACCCAATTAAACTCAGAATCATAAATGTCTACCTCATCTACATCCGGTGATGTTATTTTGCATCCTGTACCATACTGTGTATTAATCTTTGCAACAGCTCTTCCATCTTCTGTCTCTACAGTTGTAGTGCATTGTTTAGACGAACTCTGCCTTAATTCAGGCGCTTCCTCTGGAAGCGCTATCTTGATTGGAACTAAATCACTGCTTACACCATTTCCGCTGACAATGGACAGATTATAATTTCCTGCACTTATATTTTCATAATCTGTAACTTCCTCACCTGTATCAACAGATGTGCAAACTATTCTATACGTATTTTCACGCTCATCTCCATACGCACCTCCCGTGATTGTAGCTGTTTCTCCATCTTCATATGTCACTTCTGCAGTCATACCGTCAAGATCAAATTGGCTGCCAATATCAATCCCTCTCCAAAATTTTGTCTTATTGGGTTTTGTTTTAATCTTGATACTTGTAGCAGCACAATATTGGCCCCATACATATCCTGCTGTAGGTGCTTCATCTTCTGGCACATAAAAATCTGTACTTTCTTCTTTCGTATTTCCTTCCTCTCCTGCTGAAAACAGATCTTCTGCCCCTGCCTCTACTGTTGTTTCTTCACCGTTGGAAAATTCTGCACCTGCTGCTGAAAGCGTCGGAGAAGCTGCCAGCACTACTGCCAGAACAATTGCTAACTTTTTCTTTTTCACTTTTGTATTCTCCTGTTACAATATATTTATGGTCAAACTTTTTACCGTCAGTAAAAATTGTCCATATTGTTTTTAATTATACCATAACCGGAGGATTAATACATACACAAAATAGATTACAAAATTCTTTTAAAAGTTTTTAACTAATACTAATTCAGCTATGACTCTGCAACGCACAACAAAAAAGCCTGGAAACTTATCATTTCCAGGCTTTCTTACGCTAGTCGAAGCGACGGGATTCGAACCCACGACCTCTGCGTCCCGAACGCAGCGCTCTACCAAACTGAGCCACGCTTCGTCAATGCAAGTGATATTATATTAATAAAATTGCAGTTTGTCAATAGATTTTTTCCAATTTTTTATATTTTTTCGAATATTTTTTTGTAAAGGTCATATACATTATTGAATCTGGTTTTACGGAGGAAAGATTTTGGCTGGATATCGGCGTTTTATCGCATATGTATATGACTATGAAAACGGAAAAAAAGGCAGTAATTGTGGTTTCATTAAAGTTGAGGTGAAGGACCAGCAATGTTCTGTAGAAGTACATCTGCATTGTCAGGGACTGCCTGAAGATATCGGATGCAAAGTTTACGGGTTTACCCGAAAGGATGGATTAATCAATGGAATTCTGCTGGACAATTGCGAAACCGAAAAAGAAGTTGTGGAATGTCTGATCACCACAGATGCAATGAATATGAATTCGTCCGGCGTTTCGATTGGCAAAATGGGCGGAATGATCATCGTCACAGATACAGGCGGTTTCTTTGGCACTGAGTGGGATGACCAGCCTATCCGACCGGAAAACTTCCGAGAACTGAAACCTATTCCTGCCGCAGAAAAGAACGCACAATCACCAGATGTACCCGCTAACGAAACAAGTAAAAACAGCTCTGCTTCCAATATGCCAAATGCAGACTTAATTATCGACAGGTCTTCTGATATGGCGAATTCTCCTGCCACTGCCACTATACAAGAATTTTCAATACCTGATGAAGCTGCAGATAACGCACAAACTATTGTCTATAATCCAAATGAAAATAACATAGAAGCAGCTGTACCTACAGTGCCTTCTAAAAACATGGAAGCATCACTGCCTGACAATATTTCCGAAAATACTGATACACCGACATTTACACCTCATGATGAATCTGAACAAGAATCTGCATCGCCTATAGTCTCAGAAAAAATAAAATCTCAGGCTTCCGTAACCCCAAAACCAGCTGCCACATTCTCACCATTCTCAGATGGTGAACTGGCTGCTGCATGGAAAATACATCTCAATGACCTGAAGCGTTTCCCTCGTCACTACTGCGCACTGCGCAATAACCGTTTTATTCAGTATGGACATTATAATTTCGGTCATTTGCTTTTGGGACAAAGAAATAATGGACAGTACATTCTGGGAGTTCCGGGAGGATATAATCAGCAGGAGCGTTTTATGGCAAACATGTTTGGTTTTCCTTATTTCAAGGAAAGCAACTATGTAGAGATACCCAAAGCCCGCGGGGGGTACTGGTATCGCTTAATCGATGCCCCTGATTCCCACAGATAAAATTGTCCTTTGAAGAATCTTCTGAAAGCTCTGAAGTTCTTCAAAAGTATAACTTCCATATCCCGGCTTGAGGACTCCGTCAGAGTCCTTATAAGCCTGGAGATAATATTCTTTGGCACCTTTAAGCCACTGAGCAATTTCTTCAAAATCTTGCTGTGTGTGCAGTTCTCTGACCACTGTAGTTCGAAATTCATACTCAAGAGTTCCTTGAAGCAGAAAATCTACTGTTTCAAAGATACTGTCCATATCCGGTTTCTCAATTCCCGTCAGATTCATATAATTATCCGGACAGGCCTTAATATCCATGGCAACCTTATCGATCAGGCCTTCTTTCGCCAGATGTTTCACAATCTCCGGTCGTGAACCATTAGTATCCAGTTTGATAGCATAATCCAACTCTTTAATTTTTCTCAAAAATTCTTCCAGATCATCAGATAACGTCGGCTCTCCTCCAGAAATGCAGACCCCATCCAGAATTCCTTTTCTCTTTCGCAGAAATGCCAACAGCTCATCCTGACTATAGTCCGGCTGTTCTCCGGGTGCTGTTACCAATATACTGTTCTGGCAGAATGGACAGCGGAAATTACAGCTTCCCAAAAATATGGTGCTGGCTACTTTTCCGGGATAATCCAGTAATGTTGTTTTATTAAAGCCACAAATCCTCATATTTTATCTCCATAATATTTTACAATATATAATGAAAGTGCTGTGTGCCAGTGGCACACGTTTAGCACCGACCGTAGTAATAATTCTATCATTATGCATCTGAATATACAAGGCGGACGCCTTTGTAGAAAACACAAAAAGAACCCTGTTTGACCAGAGTTCTTTTAATCAGAATATCTTTTATCAATTAGTTCAGCTGATAAACATCTGCTGACTGAAGTCCGAAACTCAATGCTTCAGAATGACTGTTACAGTAGATATCTACATGTCCGTAAGGCGTTCCCAGATCCTCTACTGTGTAAACATTTCCATTGATCAGAAGCTGTGTCCCGAATGGAACACCTGCCATAGCTACTGTACGTCCTGCTGTCGGAACTGTTCCACTGGCTGTCAGATTACCTGCTGTACCGCAGCACTGTGCACAGTTACAGTATGCAGTCAGTGTAAAATTACCAAGATATTTTCCCTGGCTGGAACTTGAAGCTTCTGAAGATGACTGGCTATCATCTGATGCAGAACTGTCAGATGTATCTTCTGAATTACTGGTGTCTGTATTTTCGTCATAGGAAGAATCGCTGTCTTCACTGTAGGAATCTTCAGAATCAGACTCCTCATAAGTAGTATCTTCAGAAGATGCCTCATCTGAAGAATCTGTATCATAAGACTCAGACTCTGAACTGTCTTCAGATGCCTGTTCCTGTGCTGCCTGAGCTTCTGCCTCTGCTTTCGCCTGAGCTGCTTCCCTGGCTGCTTTTTCCTCTTCTGCCTGTTGTACCAGCTGGGCAATGCTGTTATCTGCATTATTAATCTCTGCTGTCAATGCTGCCGCCTCTTCCTGGCTGGCACTGATCTGGTTTACATATGAGGAAATATTGTCGCTTGTACTTGCTGCAAGGTTCTGAACTTCCTGCTGTTTGGATGCTCTCTCTGCAAGAAGTTCATCAATAGATGCTTTCTCTTCTTTTGCAGTATTCTCCTGATCCTTTATCGTATTCTGGAGATTTTCACATTTTTCCAGCATACTTCTGTCATACTGGGAAATCTTTGCAACGCTCTCTGCATTGTTAAGAAATTCAGCCAGGTCTTTGGATGACAGTAAAGTTGTCAGCGCAGATGTACCTCCGTTTTCATACATGTACTGAATACGAAGTTTCATATCATCATACTGTTTGTTTAATGCTTTCTTTGCTTTCTTTAATTCTGTATGGAGCTGATTCAGTTCATTCTCTTTCTCTCCAGCCTGTAAGCTGAGATCTGAGATCTCATTGGTCAGATCTTCATACTGTGTATTTAAATCAGACAGATAGTTCTCCAGCTCCTGCTTCTTGCTCTCAAGGCTGCTGATATTTGCCTGCGCCTGTGCAAGTCCGGCTTCTGCTTCCTGTTTCTGCGCCTGCATATCAGCGATCGCATCTTCTGTTGCATATGCAGTTGTTCCCATGGAAAAAGTAAGCATTCCAGCCAGCAGTAATGAAAAAACTTTTTTCTTCATAAATTAATCACCTTTCTACTTAATCTGAATGCTAGTATACCATATTTCGTAAAAAAAGCAACACTTTTTATTAACTTTTGTAATAATTACGTAATATTTCACATTTTCCCCCATTGTATACAACCCTTATATATAATCACTCCTCTGGCATATCCAAAATAATTATTCCACATAAGAGAAAGCTTCTGATATTTGTGCACTGACAATTTCTCCAATATAAAAGGCACTGCTTCTCTTTAAAGCAGTGCCCATCATTCTTGATTTTACTGATTATTCCTCACCGGTCATTCAACTGCTGTAGCCTCTTCCGGTTCTGCGTCCATAACTTCCTGAAATTTGTCCAGAATGATAGTCTGGATTCTGTCACGGGTTGCAGAATTGATTGGATGCGCGATGTCGCGGTATTCCCCATCAGTTGCTTTGCGGCTTGGCATTGCAATAAATAAACCTTTTTCTCCTTCAATCACTTTAATATCATGCACTACAAATTCATCGTCAATTGTAATAGAAACAACTGCCTTCATCTTCCCTTCTTTTGCTACCTTTCTCACGCGCACGTCAGTAATATTCATGATATAATTAGCTCCTTTCGATTTACCGAATCTATCCGACTCTTTTCATTTTTACTTTTGGCTTTTAAACCCTTGGATATCATAATACATATCTCTCATTTTTCTCTACGACAATCTTTACTTCGCCCTCGCCGCAGAAGTACGAATTTGCACGAATAGTATCTCGGCTCTCAACAATGCAGTTCTCAATATGTGTATTGTCCCCCAGATATACATTGTTTAAAATCACGGAGTTCTTGATAACGCAGTTATTTCCTACAAATACGTCTTTGAAAAGAACAGAATTCTCTACCGTACCATTAATAATGCATCCGCTGGCAACAAGGCTGTTCTTAACCTGTGCTCCCGGATTGTATTTTGCCGGCGGCAGATCATCGATCTTTGTCTTAATTGTTGGTTCCTGTTTAAAGAAATAATTTCTGATCTCCGGCTGCAGAAAATCCATATTTGTTTTGTAATATGCTTCTGCAGTAGAGATATTACTCCAGTATGTATCTATCTTATATCCATAAATTCTTTTAAGATTTTTATAACGGATCAAAATATCCTTTACAAAGTCATGTCTTCCTTCCTGAGCTGCTTTCTCAATAAGTTCGATCAGCTGTCTTCTGCGGATGACATAAATACCGGTTGAAATTGTATTATAAGAAGAAACCATTGGTTTCTCTTCAAACTCTTCAATTCTGCAGTCCTCGTTCATGCGGAGAACACCAAATCTTTCAATCTCATTCGGATCATTACAGGTGGTACATACCACAGTAACATCTGCGCGCTTCGCAATGTGATATTCCAGAACTTTATTGTAGTCCATCTTATAGACACAGTCTCCGGATGCGATCACTACATATGGCTCATGGCTGTTCTTAAGGAACTGCAGATTCTGATAAATAGCATCTGCTGTTCCCTGATACCACAGACTGTTCTCTTTTGTAATGGTCGGTGTGAACACGAAAAGTCCGCCCTGTTTTCGTCCAAAATCCCACCACTTTGAAGAACTTAAATGTTCATTTAAAGAACGGGCATTGTACTGGGTCAGAACAGCAACTTTCTGGATATGAGAACTTGCCATATTGCTCAACGCAAAGTCAATACTTCTGTAGCTTCCGGCAATTGGCATCGCTGCAATCGCTCTCTTGTTTGATAATTCTCTCATGCGGTTATTATTACCGCCTGCCAAAATAATACCTATCGCTCTCATTATTCGTCACCGTCCTTTGCTGCAATTACCTGTCCGCCGGCCAGTTCACCATCAGGATAATCTTCAGGAGTTGTAATTCCTGATATCGCTGTATTCTTACCGATCCTTACGTTATCCGGAATCACGCTGCGCTCACCCACTGTAGCGATTCCAAATGCATAAACTGCCGGTTTCAGTACGTTCGGTGCTTCTTCGCCGCATCCTAATACAACATTATTTCCGATCGTAACATCCTCCGCAATGATCGCCTTGTCCATCTGCACGCCTTCACCAATGGTGGAATTGCGCATAATAATGGAATCACGGATCACGCTGCCCTTTCCGATCACAACATTCGGTCCGATTACTGAATTATGTACTTCTCCGTAAATCTCAGCACCTTCACCGATCAGGCATCTGTCTGTAACTGCATCTGCTGAAATATACTGAGGCGGGATGATATCTCCCTTTGTATAAATCTTCCAGAACTCTTCATAGAGATTAAATTCCGGAATAATATCGATCAGTTCCATATTGGCTTCCCAATAGGAGCCAAGTGTTCCAACATCCTTCCAGTATCCATTATATTCATAGGCAAAAAGTCTCTCACCTTTCTCCTTACAATATGGAAGAACATGCTTGCCAAAGTCACAGCTGCTCTGGTCCTTCAGAGTCATCAGTGCTTCTTTTAAAGCAGGCCAGCTGAAAATATAGATACCCATGGATGCCAGATTGCTGCTTGGATGCTCAGGTTTCTCCTCAAACTCTGTGATACGTCCCATGTCATCTGTTACCATGATACCAAAACGGCTTGCTTCTTCAATTGGTACCGGCATACAGGCGATTGTCACGTCAGCTTTATTCGCTTTATGAAAATCAAGCATTACTTCATAATCCATCTTATAGATATGGTCACCGGATAAAATCAGAACATAATCCGGATTATACTGTTCCATGTAATCCATATTCTGGAAGATCGCATTGGCCGTTCCTGTATACCACTCACTGCTGGTACTCTTCTCATAAGGCGGAAGTACAGTCACACCGCCTTCGTTTCTGTCAAGATCCCACGGAATACCGATGCCAATATGTGTATTAAGCCTAAGTGGCTGATACTGTGTTAATACGCCTACTGTATCAATACCCGAGTTAATGCAGTTACTTAAGGGGAAGTCTATGATACGATATTTCCCGCCAAAAGCAACTGCAGGTTTTGCTACTTTTTCTGTCAGTACGCCCAGCCTGCTGCCCTGGCCGCCAGCTAAAAGCATGGCTATCATTTCTTTCTTAATCATGCAATCACCTCTTGTTGTAATTATGATTTTTTAATTATAGCACACTTCAATCCATTAGTGAACATTATTTACAATTTTTATTGTCTTTTTTTAATTTTTTTATAATTTTTGTACACGTTTTTTCTTTTAAGGTATGTTTTTCCCTCTGTATTATTATGCATTTTTTATATATCCGATGTCATTTTTTGTATTTTTTTATCATTAACATATTTTTTTATTGTTCCCTGCCCGCAGCGAAACTAAAATCGGTACCAGAATTCCAAGACAGACAAACCAAAATTTTCGTTACCTAGAACAAAATAAACATTTCCGAATCGTCCCGGACAGTATCTGCCTTAAAAGAAGTTCTTTTCATTTTAAGACGCAGGTAGTATAATAAGCTAAATAAAATGTAACTATTAAGTACCCTCACAATTACGAGTCAAACTCCATTGAAAATTACCATTGAACAATAGGATTTTGAACAGGCTGCCGAATAGTTATATAAAATTTATTATTAAGGAGATTAAAAATGTATCAGATAGATTTTCATAAACCGCTGCATGTACATTTTATCGGCATCGGCGGAATCAGTATGAGCGGTCTGGCAGAAATTCTTCTGGGAGAGGATTTCGTTATCTCAGGATCAGATGCCAAATCAAGCCCTCTTACACAGGCACTTGAGAAAAAAGGAGCAACTGTCTACTACGGACAGCGTGCATCCAACATTACTGAAGGTGTAGATGTAGTCGTTTATACCGCAGCCATTCATCCTGACAATCCGGAGTTTGCCTGTGCTAAAGAAAAAGGTATTCCGATGCTTACCCGTGCAGAACTTCTTGGACAGATCATGCGAAATTACGACACACCGATCGCAATTTCCGGAACACATGGAAAAACTACTACAACATCTATGGTATCTCATATTCTTCTTGCAGGTAACTGCGATCCGACCATCAGTGTTGGTGGGATTCTTCCTGCAATCGGCGGAAATATCCGTGTAGGTGAATCTGAAACTTTTGTCACAGAAGCATGCGAATATACAAATAGTTTTCTGAGCTTTTTCCCGAAAATCAGCATTATCCTGAACATGGATGCAGATCATCTGGATTTCTTCAAGGATATTGATGATATCCGTCATTCTTTCCGCCGTTTCGCAGAGCTCCTTCCTGCTGACGGCACACTGATCATCAATGCAGATACACCGAAATATGAGGATATCATACGTGATCTTCCATGCAAGGTCATTACTTATGGTCTTGAGCATGATGCCGACTATCAGGCAGCCGATATCACTTATGACAAATATGGTCATGCTTCCTTCTCAGTTCTGCGTAACGGTGTAAAAGTTGGCAGTTATTACCTGAAGGTACCGGGCATTCACAATGTCTCCAATGCTCTGGCTTCTATCGCACTTGGTCATCTTCTGGAACTTCCTGAGGAAGTGATCATCAAGGGACTGGGAAGTTTCACAGGTACAGACCGTCGTTTCCAGTATAAAGGAGAAGTTGCAGGCGTTACTATCGTAGACGATTATGCACATCATCCAACAGAAATTGAGGCAACTCTTCATGCAGCACATAATTATCCCCATAAGAAATTATGGTGTGTATTCCAGCCTCATACATACACACGTACCAAGGCTCTGCTTCCGGAATTTGCCAAAGCCCTCAGCCTGGCCGATCACGTAGTAGTTGCTGATATTTATGCAGCCAGAGAAACAGATACTCTGGGTATCTCTTCCGAGGATCTGCAAAAACGCATCCAGGAGCTTGGAACACCTTGTGAATACTTCCCGACATTTGACGAAATTGAGAACTATCTCCTCTCCAATTGCCAGGAAGGCGATCTTCTCATCACAATGGGTGCTGGAGATGTAGTAAACATCGGAGAACATCTGCTTGGAAAATAATTACTTCCTATATTATTGTCTGAATTTCTCTTTATGAATCAGGCAATAACTGAAAAAAATCGCACAGGACGCAACAGGACGATTTCCTTAAGCATACTATTTGCTTTTGGAAATCGTCCTTTTTATTTTTTCATAACCTGCTGTTTTATGCATTTAATTATAAAGTTATAAACAATTTATCCCCCTTAAAGTCTTCTGTGTTTCTGCCTGTTTCAGGTACTTATCCACATTATCCACATTGTTATACACATTTTTACCCGCATTCTAATGTGGAATTATATGTGTATAAGTCACTTAACATAATTCGACATTTTTCATCTCCACAACATGCCGTTTTTCCCCAAAAATCGCCATTTTTCAAGTTTCCCATAATGTATATATAATTCCGACTTTCCACATTATCCACATTTTCCACATTTAAATGTGGATGAAGCCTTACAAAAAAATCACCTATTCTCTTTTAAAAAATGTTGTGCTATAATTCAGGGTATTATCAGGAAAGAGGGTGAAGAACCATGGCTATGATTACCTTACAGAATTCCCACAGTGCGGAGGTAACAGTATTAACCAACAATTTCATAGATAACTACATGCCTGAAGCTAACGGAGAATTTGTAAAAGTATATATTTATCTTCTGAGACTTCTTTCTGACACATCTGTGCCGTTCAGTCTGGCACAGATGGCAGATCATTTTTTCTGTACAGAGAGAGATATTGTCCGTGCCCTGAAATACTGGGAAAAAGAGAAGCTTCTGACACTTACTTACAGAAGCAGCGAAGATATTGCAGACATTACGCTGAATGTGCCTCCTGTAAGATACGAAACTTCTGAACCGGCAGCTCAGACAGTATCTGCTGAAAATGCTGCAGCCAGACAGACATCTGCCCCACAGCCGCAGCCTGCAAAACCTGCCGGCAGATCTTCCTCTTCACTCTCTCCTGACCGTGTGAAAGAACTAAAACAAAACGACGAAATCGTACAGCTGCTCTACATCGCAGAACAATATCTCGGAAAAACGCTCACTCCTACCGAGATGAAGAAGATCCTGTTCTTCTATGACGAATTGAAATTCTCACCCGATCTGATCGAATATCTGATTGAATACAGTGTCAGCCGAGGACACAAGAGTATCCGTTACATAGAAACCGTTGCCATGGCATGGGCTGAGGAAGGAATCACTACTGTTACCATGGCCAAGGAAGCTAATTCCCGTTATGCCAAAGAATACTTCACTATTTTTAAAGCAATGGGAATCAGTGGCCGAAATCCGGTTGAGACAGAGATTTCCCTTATGAACACCTGGCTTAATGATTATGGCTTTACCATGGATATCATTCAGGAAGCATGCAGTCGTACTGTCCTTTCTACCGGACAGCCAAGTTTTCAGTATGCGGATAAAATCCTCTCCGGATGGAAAGATAAAAATGTCAGAACACTGGCTGATGTTCGTCTCCTGGATGCACAGCACCAGAGACAGAAACTGGAAAAGAACGCTAAGAAAAAGGCTGCTTCTCCTAAACAGACTGCGTCGAACCGATTTAACAACTTCCATCAGAGACAATACGACTTTAATGAATATGAGAAGAAACTTTTAAATCAATAAAAATTTTGATACTATTTCCAGGATACAGTGTAATAATAAGTGTCAAAAACAGTATAAGCTTTGTATGTCTTTTAAGCAGCAACAAAAGAAAGGATGTCAGATTATGCCTTTACAGAATTATCAGTATGATACGATCATGAGAGAATACAGCAAAACACAGTCACAGAATCGTCGTATTCTTGAGGAGCGTACACAGGAGATCTATGAAAAGATTCCCCGTATCCGTGAAATTGACGAAGAGGTTGCCACACTGAGTGCGCAGAAAGCAAGGACACTCTTAAGCGGGGAGTCTTCCAGCCTGGAAGATCTCAAAGCTGCAATCTCTCTTTTATCTCAGGAGCGCAATGCCCTGCTTGTATGTAACTCCTACCCGGAGAACTATCTGGAACTTCCATACAAGTGCCCAATCTGTCAGGACACAGGTTATGTAGGCAGCCAAAAATGTACCTGTTTCAAGAAAGCAGAGATTGAATTGCTCTATACACAGTCAAATTTAAAAGAAATTCTCAAAAAAGAAAACTTTGACCACTTTTCTTTTGATTACTATTCTGATACAATGAAGAACGAAGCCACAGGACTGACCGAAAGAGAAACAGCCCAAAGGGCTTATGATATTGCCAGAGGTTTTGTGAGAAACTTTGATGATACTTTTGAGAATTTATTTCTCTACGGCGATACCGGCGTAGGAAAAACTTTTCTTTCCCACTGTATCGCTCATGAACTTCTGGAATCAGCACATTGTGTTATGTACTTCTCTGCATTTGATCTTTTTGATCTGCTGGCAGAATCTAAATTTTCCAGAGATAAAACAGAAGGTGAAGAGTTTGTATTTGACAGCGATCTGCTGATCATCGATGACCTGGGAACCGAGCTTACAAACAGCTTTGTCTCTTCCCAGTTGTTTTTGTGCATAAACGAACGTATTATGCGCAGGAAGTCCACGATCATATCAACAAATCTGAAACTGGAAAATTTCTCGGATACTTATTCCGAACGAACCTTTTCGAGAATCGCCAGCAACTACCGTATGGTGAAGCTGGAAGGAAAGGATATCCGTATACAGAAAATTTTTTTAGGAGGAAAATAAAACATGGCACAGGCAACAACTAAAGATTTAACTACACTTCCGGTGGGCAGACTTGGTCTGATCCCTCTGATCAGCTGTAAGGATCTGGGTGAGAAAGTAAACGACTGGCTGGTACAGTGGCGTAAAGAACGTACTCACGAAGAGCTTGATTCCTTTGCATTTGAAGGCTATCAGAGAGATTCCTATCTGGTTCCGGTTCAGACAGCTCGTTTTGGTTCCGGAGAGGCTAAATGCACGATTCTGGAATCTGTACGTGGTGATGATATCTATCTGATGGTTGATGTGTGTAACTACAGCCTTACCTATAACATCGGACCGTACGAAAATCTTATGTCCCCTGATGACCATTTTCAGGATCTGAAGCGTGTAATCGGCGCAGTTGGAGGAAAAGCCCGCAGAGTAAACGTTATTATGCCGTATCTGTATGAGAGCCGTCAGGATATCCGCAACGGCAGAGAATCCCTGGACTGTGCAACTGCACTTCAGGAACTCGTAAGCATGGGCGTAGAGAATATTATTACTTTTGACGCACATGATTCCCGTGTACAGAACGCAACTCCTCTGCATGGATTCGAGACCGTACACCCGTCCTACCAGTTCATTAAGGCTCTTCTTAAGAACGAAAAGGGACTTCACATTGATAACGACCACTTCATGATCATCAGCCCTGACGAGGGAAGCATGAACCGTGCAATCTACCTTGCCAATATCCTTGGTGTTGATATGGGTATGTATTACAAACGTCTGGATTACTCCAAGAGAATTAATGGACGCCACCCGATCGCTGCTTATGAATTCCTCGGACCAAACCTTAAGGGCAAAGATATGATCCTGATCGATGATATGATTTCCTCCGGTGATACAATCCTTAAGATTGCTTCTCTTCTTAAAGAGAGAGGTGCAGGCAGAATCTATATCTGCTCTACTTTTGGTCTGTTCACAGACGGACTTGCGAAATTTGATGAAGCTCATAAAGCAGGCGTATTCGACAAGCTGCTCACTACAAACTTGATCTATCAGTCACCGGAACTTCTTGCAAAAGAATATTATATCACCTGTGATATGAGTAAATATATCGCCCTGATCATCGATACTCTGAATCATGACCAGTCCGTCAGCCATCTGCTCAACCCTGTTGACAGAATCAAACGCTGCGTAAACAATTATATGGCTCAGTATGATGAGAAATAATTACTGTTTACTTTGTTCCCAGTAACAGGAAAGAATTTTGCTTCATATATTGTGGTGTTTCGTGTTTCAGTAATATATGTCAAAATATTTTGCATAACAACAGATTGCTGAATAGCCGCATACTTAAATAAGATAATGATATATAATAAAGAGAGATCATATGTGTACATCCTGCTATCAGATTCAGGAATTGATACAATATAATCTCTCTTTTTATATTACAATTCTGTACATCCTTATTATTATCTTACGATTTATTTACCAACCGGTAAATACGCTGCTATGCATAGAACATTTTTTGAGACTTTGCTCATCTATCCCAGAATCTCAATCGTCAGTTCTGTAAACAGTAAGATTATCACATTCAGGAAAGAATCAGTTTCTGATATGGAATCCCCTCTCTGTCCAAAATCTCCATCTCCCGTTTATGGCAAGTACTGATAATGATCTGCTTATTTTCCTTGTGCATCCATTTAAGAACTGCAGCAAGACGTTCTTCATCATACATACCAAACACATCATCCAATATCACCGGAAAACTCTCCTCCTGGCACAAAAGCTCTCCTGCTGCCATACGCAACGAAAAGTAAATCTGCTCCATTGTCCCTCTGCTGAGGCGCTCCAGGCCAATAGTTCGATCGCCTGTATTTACCGTCATATGAAATCCTGAATCCATCAGAACCTCCTGATATTTACCCCCGGTGATCTCACTCAGAATCTGTGAAGTGCGGGTTCTGAGCTTACGACCGACCTGATGATGAATGTTTCCGGACAGCATCTCAATGGTTTCCATAGCCAGATTCAAAGCCTGTACTTCCATCTCCTCCGAAGTAGGCAGATAAGAATTCTCTTCATATTCCCGGTACTCTTCCTGGAGATTACGAAGCGCGGTTTCTTTCTCATCATAATCCTGTCGCAGGCTCTCTTTACTCCATTTCAATTTCTCCTGCCTGGACATCCAGCGATTCTTCATACGTATTCTTTTCTGAAATTCCCGGGCATATTTCATCTGTTGTTTTCCACAGAAAAATACCAGTCCCGCAGCTATGGCAACCGCGATCAGACTTACCACAATACTGTCCGCCATTACTGCAGACACGATCAGACCAATGATACCCGCAGCAGCAGATGCCAGCATCCCAAGTGCATATCCATTTCTCTTTTTCCTTGTCTCTTCCAGCTTTCCATCCAGAAGCAGTGCACTGCTTTCATCTCCAGGCCGCATTCCCAGAGAATCTTCCTTCTCATCAATCTGAGAAAGCTTTTCCCTGATATCACTCATTTCATCTGCAATGTAATCCATGTTCACCTGAAGCTTCTGCCGCTCCTGCTCAGTCTCTTTCTGCTTTCTGTCAGCCTGAACCTGGTAACCCTTTCTTGACATTTTCAGCATCTGCATGGCACGCCCCAGATCTATGGAGCTGTCTCCGGTTCCCTGATAACTCGCCATATAATTCTGAAGTTCACGAACCAGATCCTGGCCCGTCACACTTTTTAATTGCGCAACGGAAACAGTATTATCATAGACTGCCTCACTGACATTTCCCAGCACTTTCTCCAGTCCCACTGCATCGATATCTGAAAGTTCTTTCGTGTCCTCATTCAGCAGTTCACTGAATGCATGATCCTTCTGAAAATTTCTGGATAAACGATAATGACAACCTTTACTTGCAAACCATATAGTTCCTCCGTATACTCCCGGATTCTCCCATGGTTCATATGTACTGTAGGCATCATTTCTGGCAGCCTTTCCGCGCATTCTCGTCAACCCGAAGAACATGCTCTTAATAAAGGTATGAATCGTCGTCTTGCCGCTCTCATTTTCTCCATAGAGAACATTGATACCCGGCGAAAATTCCAGAGTCTTATCATGGATCTTTCCAAAATTTTTAATATTTAACTGTCTGATAATCATGTTCTACCTGTCACCTGCTTGTCTCCAGCAGAGCCTGAAGCCCGTAATACAGAGCTTTCTCCTCTACCACATTTCTGTCTTTTTGAAGAAAATAACTGATATAATCGCCAATCAATGTTCCACTATACTTCTTCTCAAGGGTCTCCAGATCATAAGCCGGTCTGGATTCATCCAGTACTTCCGTTACAAATCCAAAAGATTTCAACCTTTCCGGAAGAAGCAGCAGCTCCGGTGCTCTGGTTCCGCGAATTACGATCCTGTAGATATTCATGCGGCCTTTCGTTGCCAGATCTGCTTTCAGCATATCTTCCAGAGATGCCTGCGTGGAATCCTCACGTAACATGAGCAGAATCTGTTCATAAGAACGACATGCAAAAGGAACAAAAGTTGTTCTCAGTCGTCCATTCTCCAGATGTCCCTCTATATATCCGTGCTCTCCCAGATCATTTCTGTCAATAGGTTCAAGAGCACCTGCATAAGCCGCACCGTCCCTGATCAACATCTGAGGCTTATGAATATGTCCAAGTGCCACATAGTCAAACCCCGCCGAAGCTATCGACTTTATGTTCATCGGAATATGTGTAGCATCGCCTCCGTGTGCCAGCAAAATATGCATTCCCTCTCCCTCAACCGGACGCGCTGCATCGTAAAACGGCTTATCAATTTCCTGGTGTTCATAGCTTAATCCGTATACATAGACATCCAGTTTTTCATCCTTAACACATGTAAGCTGTTCATTTTTAAAAAATGTCACATTCTTTTCCCACTGGAAATCCCGGTAAAACGAATCCGCTTTAATATAGTCATGGTTTCCTGCCATCAGATAGACTCGGGTATCCGGAATGGTGGAAAACAGATAATTTACTTCTTTTAGCTCCCGTAAAAGAGGCTGGCGGTGGAATAAATCTCCTGCTATAAATAACAAATCCACCGGGTTCTCACGGATACCCGCAATAACCCGGCGGAAAGTTTCCCAGATTTCTTCCTCCCGCCTGCTGCTCCATGGACAGCCCCTGTCCGGGACTGCGCCAAGGTGTACATCTGCAAGATGAATAAATCTCATGCCAATCTCTCTTTCTATAGCAGTTTCAAAAAATAATCCAATCAAGACAGTTCCACAGAGCTTTACTCTCTGACGAGCCGAATTGAATGTAGTATTTTATAAGGCTGCTATAATTATAAGTCACAGTTTTTAACAGTTCTTGGGAATGGAATTACGTCACGGATATTGCCCATGCCGGTAAGGTACATTACGCAACGTTCAAATCCAAGCCCAAATCCTGAATGACGTGTGGAACCATATTTACGAAGATCGAGATAGAAATCATAATCTTCTTTCTTAAGTCCCAGCTCATCCATACGTTTCTCAAGTTTCTCAATATCATCCTCTCTCTGGCTTCCACCGATGATCTCACCGATTCCAGGTACCAGACAGTCCATAGCTGCAACAGTCTTGTTATCCTCATTCATCTTCATGTAGAAAGCTTTGATCTCTTTCGGATAATCTGTTACAAATACAGGTTTCTTAAAGATTTCTTCTGTAAGATAACGTTCATGCTCTGTCTGCAGATCGCATCCCCAGAATACTTTGTAGTCAAATTTATCGTTGTTCTTCTCCAGAAGCTCTACTGCTTCTGTGTAAGTAACATGACCAAACTCAGAATTGATCACATGGTTCAGTCTGTCCAGAAGTCCCTTATCAACAAAAGAATTGAAGAAATTCATCTCTTCCGGTGCATTCTCCAGTACATAACGGATCACATATTTCAGCATTGCCTCTGCAAGATCCATGTTGTCATTTAAATCTGCAAATGCGCATTCCGGCTCGATCATCCAGAACTCTGCCGCATGGCGGGTTGTGTTGGAATTCTCAGCGCGGAAGGTTGGTCCGAAAGTATAAACATTGCGGAATGCCTGTGCAAAAGTCTCGCAGTTTAACTGTCCGCTTACTGTCAGATTAGTTTCTTTTCCGAAGAAATCCTGAGAGTAATCTACAGCACCCTTGTCATCTGTCGGAACGTTGTTCATATCCAGAGTAGTTACCTGGAACATCTCACCTGCTCCTTCACAGTCGCTTCCTGTGATCAGCGGAGTATGCACATAAACAAATCCCTGCTCCTGGAAGAAACGGTGAATCGCATAGGCACACAGAGAACGTACACGAAATACTGCCTGGAATGTGTTTGTTCTCGGACGGAGATGTGTGATGGTTCTTAAGTATTCAAGACTGTGGCGTTTCTTCTGAAGCGGATAATCAGGTGCAGAATTACCCTCTACTGTAACTTCTGCTGCCTGGATCTCAAATGGCTGTTTTGCCTGTGGAGTTGCTACCAGTGTACCTTTGACAATGATCGCTGCACCTACGTTTAATTTGCTGATCTCAGCAAAGTTCTCCATTGTATCGTGATAAACTACCTGAAGAGTCTCAAAGAAGCTTCCGTCGTGAAGCACGATAAATCCAAATGTCTTGGAATCACGTACGCTTCGTACCCATCCACCTACTGTAACCTCTTTATCCAGGTATTTTTCTCTCTCTTTGTAAATCTCTTTTACTGTTGTTAACTTCATATCTATGTTTCCTCTTTCTCCTCATCGTTCTGGATATTACACAAAAAGACGAAACGCTGTTTCTGCCAACAGCTGTCTCGTCCTTTAGTATAGACTATTCCCTGATTTCACGCAAGGAGTAATCTGGTATTTACATGTGTTTTTTATCTTAATAATATGTTCTGCCTTATGCCCCGTAATATACTCTAAAACGTATATCTTAATGCCATTTCAGTGAATTCATACACTTGGCATAAATACGTTTGTATGTTCTCGTCGTATAATGCAGACCGTCATCTATGCTTCCTGTACCATAATGGTCACTTGCAAAGCTATAACCTGTTGATTTCAGATAAGAATACATATCAATATAATTGTATGCAGAATCAAGATTTGACTGCATATATTTATTAAACGTTCTGACTGCTGCCTCGCTTCTGTCTGACCTTCCTGCATTCGGCAGCATCAGACGGTTAAGCGGATTTACTGACATGAAATACAGTTCGCAGCCTTTACTGATAAGCTGAGGCGCCATCCAGTTATAATACTCTGCATACTTTTTATATTTCGTCAGGTCATTTACGCCAAAATTAAAAATTACCGCTGTCTTCTTAGAAAGAATACTGTTGGTGTCATTCTTTACAATAGAGTAAAGTTCAGTCCATCCCGTACTGCTCAGCCAGTTTAATCCCTGTCCCGCAGAGCAGACAAATTTCACATCTTTAATTGCCGTATTGCCCATTCCCTTCAGTACATTTTCCATAAATTCCGTACGGGAATCACCTACAAAAATAACCTGTTTGTATTTATAAGTATTAACCTGAGGCAGTTCATCCTCTGTAAGATCCTTCTCTGTTGATCTGTTAAATACTACCGCATACAGATCCATATTTCCATTTACAGTAATAGTCTGTTCTGCCTCATAATTCGGACTGACATTCTGCATGGATTTTGTTGACCATCCCATAAAGGTATAGCCTTCCGCATTTTTCACTCCTGGCAGAGAATAGGTCGAGCCTTTTGCCAGAGTCGTCTTCTGCCATACACTTCCATCGTACTTATGCAGTGTTAATAATACTGCTTTCTTCTGTACAGCATAAAGAGTTATATTTCTATTTACAGTATAAGTTGCTTTTGCTGTTGCTTTATCAGAGTTCTTTTTACTGGACCATCCCAGATTAACATAACCGGTTCTCGCCGGTACTTTTGCAAATGTAACAACAGTTCCCTCTTCTACCGTCCGAGTAAGTTTTTGATAAGCTGAATTGCTGCTTCCATTTCCCAGATAATATTTGATCGTATAATATTTGCTCTTTCTTCGTACTGCATAGAACTGTGTGTTTTTAGTAATCTTTACACTTGCACCTTCTTTGTATTTCGCTTTTGTGTCTCCTTTTACAGTTGTCCATCCCAGATTTGTATAACCTTTTACCTTTGGAACTGTCGGTAATGTAACTGTCTGATTCTTTGAAGCATACATGGTAAGCAATGTATAAGTCTTACTTGTACTTGTTCCATTGTTGTTATTAAAACTTACAGTATATGGAAGTTTCTTATACACAGCATACAGATTCAATGACGTAGAAACTGTTATTTTCTGATCTGCTTTGTAATCAGCTTTTGCCGCATTTTTACTTTTGGACCAGCCCAATGCCTGATATCCGGTCTTTATCGGTACCTGAGGCAGTTTAATAGTAAGCCCCTTTCCAATCTGCTGATTAAGACTAGTAAATCTACTATTACTTGCACCGGTATTGGTCATAAAGTTTACCTGAAGAGCTGTACGGCGCACAATATAGAAATCTGTATCTGCAGTCACTGTAACCTCTGAATTTAGTTTATACTTTACAGCTGTGCCGCCTTTAATGTCTGTCCATCCATAATTAATATACTTGCTGGACGGCATATCAGGAAGTGTAACCTTATTGGTTTCATATACCTTCAAAACACCATTAGAAAATATACCTGTTCCTGAATTATTATAAAGAGAAACTGTACATCTCTTTGGCATATACAAATTCAACACACCATTTTTAATAAAAAGATCCCAATTTTCCTTCTTTCTCAGTGTAATATTCTTTCCGCCCTTAAATGTAATAGCCTCTCCAAGCTTTTCATCCTTCTCCAGTTTCCACATATTCGGCGCTGTCAGATCCGGTACATCAGGAAGATCCATAGACTCATCCCACGCAAGTACAGTTCTGAATTGCTCACATTCATTTCCGTCCCCATCTATGAAACAGATCATTACTTCTTTCTCCGGATCAATCGTGGATGCCAGGTTTGAAGCTGCCGCAGATGTAGGTTCCGGTGTTTCTGTCGGTACAGGCGTTTCTGATGGTATCGGTGTTTCATCAGGTAAAGGCGTCACTGTCGGCGATACCTCCGGTGTATCTGCTTCCTCACCAGAATCTGTTGTAGATTCCGAAACAGATCCGGTATCGTAATCATCTCCTCCTGAGCTGAAAAGTTCCTCAAAGCTGTCCGGTTCGTCAAATTCTGCGGCCTGTGCGGGAACTGCTGTAACGATCATCGCTGCCGCAAGCACCACACTGGCCAGACGCCTTCCTCTTCTGTGTCTTCTTTTATACATAATCACTTACCTCCATTTTAGTCAATCGGATATTCGCAGTTGAAGCAGGGGACTTACTTGATTTGGTTAAAAACGTCCCGCTAAAAATAAGCGGGACGTTCTCTATGTATTCCCAAACTATTCGAAATCTAAGTCATTACCTATTCTGTCAAGCGGATATTCACAATCCGCATTCGCTGCTTATTACTCTTCGCAATTAAAACAGGAGACTTACTTGATCCAGTTAAATAATAACAAATCTGCAATCTTACTATGTAAAATGCTATTTTCTCATGTTTGGTAAAATTTCTTATAATGTATTGATAAATCTCATAAATGCTTCTCTGCCTTCTGCAGTGCATTTATATACGCCGGCATCCTCCAGTACATGAACAAATACATTGCCGACTTCTTTTCTGAGAACATCCTGAATGTTGTCCTTATCAAGGTTGTCATATCCAGGAAGAAATTCTGCAACCCATGCTGCATGTTTCTCAATCTTCTCATTAGAAGAAATATCTTTTCCTTCCAGAATATATTCTGCCAGAAGTTCCAGTTCCTCTTTTAATCTTGCCGGTAATACTGCAAGTCCCATTACTTCGATCAGACCGATATTCTCTTTCTTGATATGGTGATACTCTGCATGCGGATGATATACTCCGAGAGGGTGTTCATCTGTAGTAATGTTATTTCTAAGAGTGAGATCCAGTTCGAACATGTCTCCTGATCTGCGTGCGATCGGTGTGATGGTATTATGCGGTTCTCCGTCAGTCTCGGCATAGATAAATGCATTCTCGTCTGTATAGCCTCTCCACACTTCCAGTACATGCGTTGCAAGGTCTACCAGTCTCTTCTCATCTTTATGACGAATTCTCAGAACTGATAACGGCCATTTAACAATACCAGCTTCCACATCCTCGTATCCCGGAATTGTCACATGTTTCTCGATTGGAGCCTTTGCCATTGCAAATGTGTAGTGACCACCCTGGAAATGATCATGGCTCAAAATAGATCCGCCAACGATCGGAAGGTCCGCATTAGATCCGAGGAAATAATGTGGGAAAAGTTTTACAAAATCAAACAGCTTAATAAACGTATTCCTCTCAATTTTCATCGGAATATGACTACTGTTAAAAACAATGCAGTGCTCATTATAATATACATATGGAGAATACTGGAATCCCCATGGGCTGTCATTTACAGTGATCGGAATAATTCTGTGATTCTCTCTGGCAGGATGATTGACCCTTCCTGCATATCCTTCGTTCTCCGGACAAAGAAGGCACTTCGGATAGCTGCTGGACTTCACAAGCTTGGCAGCCGCAATAGCCTTTGGATCCTTTTCCGGCTTGGAAAGATTGATAGTGATATCTATTTTACCATATTCACTGTCTACTGTCCATTTCTGATCTTTTTCTACACGATAACGGCGAATGTAATTGCTGTCCTGGCTAAGTTTATAGAAGTAATCGGTTGCTTCCTGCGGATCTTTCTCATATCTGCTCCAGAACTCATTCTGTACCTGACCCGGACGCGGCATCAGGCAATTCATAAGCCTGGTATCAAACAGATCACGGTAAACAATGCTGTCCTCGATGAGATTTCTCTTTACTGCCTCGTCCAGAAGTGCATTTAATACTTCCTCCAGATTAATGTCTGTATATTCTTCTTCAGGCTCTACATATTCATCTTCTTTAAAGACATCCAGGAGAAGGTTAGTTGTATAATTCTTCTCACATGCCGGTGTAAGTCCTGTTTCAATTCCGTACTGTACTAATTTCTTAATGTTTTCGTATAACATTGGTACATTTCCCTCCGTTTCATTGTTACCGTCTGGTTTAATATGTTGACAGATATGACTGCTATGTCCTTTTAAGGATACTCAAATATTATTGAAATGTAAATAACCATTTTCACAATTTTTAGTGATAATAACTGACAGGTTGCTGTTTCTTTACCAAACAGCAACCTGTCTTAATGTTTTCGAAGCTGTATCAATAACTTACAGATTCGACATATGTGATAAATATATTTCCTGCTTTCTGAAATAAATCTGTACTGTCATTCATTCCATACGGGTAGATCTCTTTCTTAACAGGATCATACAGATACGTGTTATACTCGTCATATCCTATGATCACCACACTGGTATTGGTTCCTGTCTTGGCAATCACCGGACGCTGTGCACTTACTTCATACAATACACTGTCCAGACTGCATCCGGAAAGATCGATCACTGTACCTGTTTTTTTCAGGCTCTTTTTCAGTGCTTTTACATCCAGTGTCCCCTGAAGTACAGCATCCGAAAGCTCTTCTGTATCCATCTGAATCTTTGTCTTCTTATTTCCACGTTCCCATACATACTGCTGTGCACGATTCAACACAACACCGCCCAGATCATCGGCCCGCAGAACAGCCTTTGCAGGATCTGTATATGTACTGTCCAGTCCGCCCTGGCCATAAACATAATATGTAGCCTCCTGCGGAATCTGTGTATCCAGCACAATATCCTTCTGTTTCGTACTGCCGACTTTTGCATACATTACAAGCGGTGAATCAGTCTGCGAAGTGCCATTCAGTGCCAGTTTCACCCTGACACCGGTCCTGGCTGCAGAAGACATTTCAACCTTAACTGTATTTGCTGCTGCTTTCTTGTTGTTCATAATATTATCCTTCTTCTGAGCAACATAAGCAGCATCTCCTGATTTTGCAGAAAGTTCAAATTCAATCAATGTACTTCCAACGGAAATATCGGTAATATACAGGCCATCTTTCTGATATTCCTTCTTGACATTTCCGTCAAAATCTTCGATACGTAGAATCCGGATTCCCTCCGACTTATGTCCATCTGCATCTGTAAGTATATCAGATTTATGCAGAATTCCGTAAATCAGATCTTCATTCATAAATCCTACCGCACGAAGCCTCTGTCCCTTCTCCGGCGTGATCACGCGTGTTTCTCCGGTATCAAAGTCAATCTCTTTAAGACAGCCTCTGTCATCACCCGTTGAAACCAACCAGGCTGCATGATCATTGTTATCCGAAGAAACAAAGTTTGTATTCTTAATTCCCTCTTCCAGTATCTCGCTGGAATTTTCTTCAATATTTACTTTGTAAAGATTCTTTGCAAGAAGAAGGAACAACTCGTTTTTCTCATTTACGTAAGATAATTTTTCAAGATCCTTCTGTAAAAATTCAAAGGACTCTGAAACAGGAATAAATGCCCTTTCCTCCGCCACATTCTTGTCATGGTTATAATGGTAAACACAAATTCCCTCATAGCCTTCGTGATTTCCTCTGTTCATATATCCATAAAGTACAAAATCAATATCTCCATCATCATTCACTCTGACAATTTTGATATCATGCTGCGTTCTGGAATCACGGAAATCCTGGTCTTCTGTTTTCCTGAAACTGAATACCTGATTTATTTTCCCATTGCCCGGAGAATATGCCCACAGATCTCCTTCCTGTACAAACGCTAACACTGTGGCACTGTCATTCATCATATATTCCACGTTCTTATCACGAACGCCCAGAATAATACCATCATCTGTATAAACCGGAAGTGTACCGTCAAACACCTGACTCGCAGAACGCTGGAAATCAAGCAGACGGATACGATTCTCCAAATATCGCATTCTGTAAAATTCTTTTACATTATATATTTCTGTTTCTTCGTTGTCATTCTGAGATGTGATCTGATATTCGACCGCAATGCTGGCAGTTGTTTCATTGATCTCTTTGATCACAGGAATTCCTTCCTGATACAACTGCGGTGCCAGAGTTCCCCAGCTTATCTCGCCAAGCGAAGAATTAATGTTAATCCCTGAATAATTGGTTGCAGCACCCGTTGTTTCCGGTTCCAGATAAGTCGCAAGTTCATCTGCTGCATCCTTATTCAGACTGGCTTCATAGAAATATTTAACAAATGAAGCATAATCAGCGGCATGGACCTGTGATCTGGAGACAACTCTGGTATAATAATATACAGTCTTTCCCTCTGTCTCCAGTGCTATCTGCATGGAATATTCCTGATTCATTCGCAGATCACTGGCAATCTCTACATCCACAGCCAGATAAGGGTCTTCGTTCCTGAAACTCTTAATCTTCTTATTTTCAAGTACCTTACTTCCATCAGAAGTACGAATCTCATAAGAAAAGCTTGTCACTTCAGAATCATAAGGATTTACCTTGAATGTCAGTTTCTTGGTAGTATCCAGCGGTGTTACACTGTCCCTTGTAAAATCCGCCTGCATGGGTTCTGCATAACCATACATCCGGTTTATCAGCGTACCATCCATATCTATCATAACTTCCGGAAAAGAAGCATCATTAAAATCAGATCTGTTATCTGTAGACTCACTGTTAAGAAGCAGTGCGGTTCCGATTACTCCGACCAGAAATACAATAAGAAGAATTCCTGCTTTCTTCAGTATATTTCTCATCGTCCGCCCCCTTCCTTTTTGTCTTCATTCAGAAGTCTGTTCAGTGTAGGGTGAATATTCAAAGCTGTAAGCATGTCCTGTGTGCTGCTTATATCTGATTTCTTTCCTGTACGTACTGCACGGATCAGGAGATTCTTAGGCGTATGTTCCATATCAATGAACTCCAGGATCTGTGTTTCATAACCTTTGCTTTCCAGCAGATTAGCTCGTACCGCATCTGTGATCAGGGCCGACATACGTTCTTTAAGAATCCCATAACGCAAAACAGGTTCCAGCATTTCATTTTTGATCTGCTTATTTATTTCATGCTGGCAGCATGGTACAGAAAGGATTACTTCTGCCCCCCATTCTACCGCCTTTGCAAGTGCATAGTCTGTAGCTGTATCACAGGCATGAAGTGTCACTACCATATCTACTGAAGAAACACCCTCATAGTCAGCAATATCTCCATGATAAAAATGCAGCTTTTCATAACCATATCTGCCAGCAAGAGAATTGCATTTCTCTATGACATCTGTTTTCAGATCAAGGCCGATAATATTTACATCGTATCCTTTTAATTCTCTCAGATAATAATACATGGCAAAGGTAAGATAACTTTTGCCGCATCCAAAATCCAGAATAGTCACTTCTCTGTCTCTCGAAAGTCTGGGAAGAATGTCCTCGATAAACTCCAGGAATCGATTGATCTGACGGAATTTGTCATATCTGGCGTGAACGATTTTTCCCTGTTCATTCATAACTCCCAGATCGATCAGAAACGGTACCGGAACGCCTTCTCTGAGAATGTATTGTTTTACACGATTATGTGCCTGGATCTGGACTTTTTCTTTTGGCGCATGGTGCTTTTGTTTTATGGTCATTTTGCCCTTTTTGCTCACAAGGACTACGCCGTCCGTTACTGCTCCCTGCGCCTGAAACTGTCCGAAGTTCTCTGCCAGTTCTGCTTCCAGATATTCTATAAGCTGTTTTCTCTCATAATTCTTGTGCAGAACCTTTGTCCCCTCTGTAGCAGACGCCTGATAACAGATCTGTCCTTTGAGCCGGATCGGACGTATCTTTACTTTTGATATGCCACTTTTATTTCTGCTGGCACTCAGAACAGCCTGTATCAGATTTTCATTAATCTGTTCTTCTAAATATTCTCTTAAATTTTTCATTATTCTTTCTATATATTAATATCAAACATCAGCTGAGTATCTTTTTACAAAGCAGATAAAATTGTTTTCTTTCACTGCCTGTTCATAATCGAATATCACATTCGGTCAAAAATATCTTCTGCAGCGTTGCCTGCGGCATCTTCTTCTGGAAATCTCCTGATAAAGCATCACCTGTACCAGCTCATCGAGAAAACTCTCCCTGATGGCCTGACTGCTCATTTCCGGCTGTATACTCTCTTTGATCCTGCTGCTTAAGTGGTAAAGCATATATTTATCCGGATACTCATCATAGAGACGGCTTCCTTCATAGTCCAGAAGATCACATTCCTCTTCTACCCTCTCCTGGATACGCTGTACAGTCTGCGGATAGTAAGATTTCATCAAATTGAACTCATCCTCCTGCATTCTCTCTCCTGCATACAAAAGAGGATTCGAATATGCTGCATGAAATGGAAAATACTGTTCAAAATACATATTATGATCCTGCATTCATTTTCATTATCTATTTCAGTATATGCAGAATAACTTAATCCGTTCTTAATTCCAGGTCCGGACATTATTCACAATCCGCCGCATTCATATCTGCCGATTTCTGAATTACAGCTCCTGAATCATTCTTACTGTTAATTTTACACTATGCTCAATAGCTGCCATTTCAAATTCAGCATAATCCATATTTGCACTTCCGTCTGCCTTGTCAGAGATTGCTCTTACTACAAGGAATGGAATATGGTTAAGATAAGCAGCCTGTCCAATAGCAGCACCTTCCATCTCTACCGCGAACCCACCAAATTCAGCAATGATGGCATCTTTTACACCCTTGTCTGAAATAAACTGGTCTCCGGAGCAGATTCTGCCCTCGAATACGCTGATTTCAGGATTTACTTCCTGACATACCTTTGCAGCGAGTCTGCGAAGCTTCTCATCTGCCGGAAATGAAAATTCTTCCATCTGCGGAATCTGGCCTTTTTTGTAACCAAAACCTGTTGCATCCATATCATGATGCAGAACGTCTGTAGACAAAACAATATCTCCGATATTTACATCATTATTCAGGCTTCCTGCAATTCCTGTGTTGATTACTGCTTCTACACCAAATACATCTGCCAGAATCTGTGTACACATACCGGCATTTACTTTACCGATTCCTGAACGTACAACCACTACTTTCTTACCTTCCAGAATTCCTTCGTAGAAATCCATGGATGCTCTGGATGTAATCTTAACATCCTGCATTTTTTCTTTAATCTTGGCAACTTCCTGCTCCATTGCTCCAATAATTCCGATACATTTCATTATTAAAACACCTCTTCTTTTCAATTTATATTTCTATGTTCATTTCCTACGCCGTCCAAACAGACAACCGGATTTGACACTATCTTTCACCCAGTGAACGATAGCTGTTTTTTTTGCATTCGTTTCTATTATAACAAAACTTTAATTTATATGGAAACTTTTTTTACGTTCTGTTATAATATGATATCAGATTCAAAAAGTCAAAAAGCCGTTCGTGCTTACACGACAAGGCATTACTATTTAATCTATTATCAGTAACTCTACTCCGGTAAGCAGAAGAATCTGCTCAGTCCGGCAGTAATTCAACACAGGAGGAATCATATCATGACATACAAAACAAAAGGCGTTTGTGCCAGCCATATCGAATTTGAAGTAGATGAGAATCAGAAAGTCCATAATGTACGCTTTATCGGCGGATGCAGTGGAAACACTCAGGGAGTTGCAAGCCTTGTAGAAGGTATGGATGCCAAGGAAGTAATCAACAGACTGAAAGGCATCAGATGCGGATTTAAAAATACTTCATGTCCGGATCAGCTGTCTATTGCTTTAGAGCAGGAACTGAACAAATAATCATCTTCTGTTAGTTCTGATCAGGTATAAAATATCCCGCGGAAGTTATGAAAATAACTTCCGCGGGATATTCTTATTTAACCGAATCAAGTAAATCTCCTGCTTTAATTGCAAAGATACGCCTGACTCAGACTTTGTCAAAAAATTCATCTATAGATCTGTTCTGTCCCATTTGTCGCAAAGAGACTGTACATCTCTTGAAAAACGTTCCAGGTCTTTATTCGGAGTTCCCTCGTTCTTCTTGATAACAGCCAGCAATCTATAACCAAGTGCCAGAAGTTTCTCAAATGCCCTTGCAGCCTTTGTCGCTTTCGGTGATGCAGATGCTTTCTGAATCTTTACACCCTTCGCTTCATAGATACATACATTATTTGCCAGATCATATACAGTACCACTAAAGGGCGCCATTGTATCATAACCCAGATCATCCTGAAGACGTTTTGCAAAGATCTCTGTCACTGTATCTTCACCGTGAGTGACAAATACTTTCTGCGGCTTTTCCTCATAAGCCCGTGCCCAGTCCAACAGACCATTTACATCTGCATGGCCACTGATTCCAGGCATCTGACAGATATGTGCTGCCACATGAATAGGTTCGCCGAAAAGTTTCACATCCGTCGCACCTTCGATCAAAGCTCTTCCAAGTGTTCCTACTGCTTGATAACCTACGAAAAGTACAGTATTCCTGTCATTCCACAGATTATGTTTCAGATGATGTTTAATACGTCCTGCATCACACATACCACTGGCCGAAATGATTACTTTAGGTTCCTCATCATAGTTGATTGCTTTAGAATCATCACTTGTAACGGAAATTTTCAGTCCCGGAAAACTAATCGGATTGATTCCCTTTTTGATCAGTTCCATCGCTTCTTCATCAAAGCAATCATACTGATGTTCTGAGAAAATAGTAGTCGCTTCATTTGCCAGCGGACTGTCTACATATACTTTAAAGCCGTCATGTCCATGAACCAGATTATCAGCCTTGATCTGTCTGATAAAATACAGCATCTCCTGAGTACGGCCTACAGCAAAGGACGGAATTACCAGATTACCACCTCTGTCAAAAGTTTCCTGAATAATCTGTGCCAAAAGCTGTACATAATCCGGTTTCTCTCCATGACTGCGGTCACCGTAGGTAGATTCCATGACCACATAATCTGCATGATACAGATACTGCGGATCCTTAATCAGGGGCTGGCAGGTATTTCCAATATCACCTGAGAAAACAATTGTCTTCTCTGTTTCTCCCTCTCTGATAGTCAGTTCAATACTTGCTGATCCCAGCAGATGTCCCGCGTCAATAAACCTGACAGAGATTCCCTCTGCCGGGGTGATCATTTTATTGTATGGACATCCCACAAAATTCTTGATCACGCCCATAGCATCTTCCATGGTATATGCAGGTACAAATTCAGGTTTTCCCTCTCGTCTGCCTTTGCGGTTTCTCCATTCAGCCTCAAACATCTGAATGTGGGCACTGTCTCTTAACATAATATCGCACAGATGACTGGTTGCCTCTGTTGCATATACAGGACCCCTGAACCCTTTTGCAAAAATAGCAGGCAGATTACCTGAATGATCCATATGTGCATGTGTAAGAAGAACAAATTCGATTTCGCCCAAAGCAACTGGTATTTCAGCATTTTCATAATAATCCGGTCCCTGTTCCATACCGCAGTCTACAAGAAATTTGTGACCTGCAGCTTCCAGATAATAGCAGGATCCCGTAACCTCGTGCGTTGCTCCGATAAATGTAATCTTCATACGAAAACCCCCTTTCGAACTTTGACCTTTTGTCAATATTATTGACATACCGCTATTCCGTCCAAAGCGGCCAATAACCCTTTATATCTATATTATACACTACAACAAAGCAGATTAACAGCATCTTTTCTGAAAATAAAGAGGTGGAAACAGATTTTATTTGACTGTTTCCACCTCTTCACTTTTGTGTTTGCCACGTACAATATACAATAAAATATTGCTGGTATCTTAATATATCTGCCTTCTTCCGCAAACACATAGAACAGAATGACACTGCAGCTCCGCAATTTTTTATCATTCTGTCGTATCAGGGAACGATTATAACGTGTGATTCCGAATATGCAGTTTATAAACCTGCATCCGTAACTTCCCTTTACATATACAATACGAATCAAAATGACAAATATCACACATAAATATAAAATTTTTTTATTTTTTTTCTGCAGACACTGTATGATATCCCTGCACAGCATCTTTTAAAGGCTGACAGTCTGCTGTCGCAGACATTCCTGCCAGAACTGTAATCATAACAGTTGCTGCCACAACAGCTGCAGGCTTCAGAAATCTGTGTGTTCTGTTCCACTCATATCTGTATCTGTCTAAGTTTTCCCTTGTATCCGGTATCTCAATTTCATTTGTCTTCAGATTTCTGTTTCCGGACAATTGCTCTCTGTATTCACCATTCTCTTTCAGACGGGTAATCAGTCTGTTATACCCCTCTTGTATCTCCTCTTCCGATTCCGTTGGGAATTCGTCCCAGGAGCTCTTCCCGGCTGCCTTTAACAACGCGGTTTCCAGTATTTTCGTCTCTGCTGTATACTGTTCTTTGAGCAGTTTATCCATCTGCTTTGTCCGGCTGTTCTGATTCCTTTTATCATACTGGCCATTCGTTATTTTTGCGTTTATTTTATTCTCCATAATCTACAACTTTCCTTGACAATTCTTTCCCATGGGTTCATAGTAAATAATAACTATCTTTTATGTTACTGTACTGGTGTGCCAACAAGTTGATTCTTGAACACTTTTGCGTCTAAAATTTTATTCTGCAGGATTATTTCAAGAATCAACTTATCGGTACACCGGGCAGTAATTATTTTTTCAGAATGAAACAGGAGGAATCTCTATGAAACATATTGTTCTCACCGGCGGCGGTACAGCCGGACATGTCACACCTAATATCGCATTAATTCCACGTTTAAAAGAACTTGGATATGAAATCTCTTATATCGGTTCTTATAACGGAATCGAAAAAAAACTTATCGAAGAAATGAACATTCCTTATTATGGTATTTCTTCCGGTAAACTGAGACGTTATTTTGATCTCAAAAATTTCACTGATCCATTCCGTGTACTGAAAGGATTCAGCGAAGCCAGAAAATTATTAAAACAATTAAAACCTGATGTCGTTTTCTCCAAAGGTGGTTTCGTAACCGTTCCTGTAGTAATCGCTGCCGGAAAACTCAAAATTCCCACAATCATACATGAATCAGATATGACTCCGGGACTTGCAAACAAAATCTGTATTCCATCAGCTACTAAAGTATGCTGTAATTTCCCTGAAACAGAAAAGAGCCTCCCGTCTGATAAAGCAGTACTCACAGGAACTCCGATCCGTCAGGAATTATTAAGTGGAAATAAAGAAGCAGCCCGTGAATTCTGCGGTCTTAAAGATGACAAACCTGTACTGATGGTCATCGGTGGCAGCCTGGGTGCAGCGTCTGTCAATGAAAATATCCGCAAAATCCTTCCAGACCTTCTCAAAGAATTCCAGGTTATCCATCTGTGTGGCAAAGGAAAAATGGATGAAAGTCTTGAAGGCACAAAAGGATATGTACAGTACGAATATATCAAACAGGAACTTGCCGATCTCTTTGCCCTGGCAGATATCGTTATCTCCCGTGCAGGAGCTAACGCTATTTGTGAACTGAACGCACTGAAAAAGCCAAATCTCCTGATCCCTCTTTCCGCAAATGCCAGCCGCGGAGATCAGATCCTTAACGCCCGTTCTTTTGAGAGACAGGGCTTCAGCATGGTACTTGAGGAAGAAGAAATCACAGAGAATACACTCCTTAATTCCATCCGTGAACTGTATCAGAACAGACAGTCTTATATCAATGCCATGTCAGATAGCAGTCATATGAACTCTATCGAAAAAATTACCGGCCTGATTGAAGACTGTGTAAACAAACAGTAATCACCCGAATACCCTTTTATATTCTCTGGCAAGCCAGCGTCTCGTTCTCATGACTCTGTTATTCACATTATTTTCTGTGATATGGTAATGTCTGGCAACGAGACGCGATGGTATGTCGTATAGCGTTACACTGACATAGATTTCATAATTGATCCTGTTCTTCTCACGCAGTTTCTGAAATATTGTTTTCAGATAACCTTCCGCTTCCAAGGCAAGAATAACTTCATCTACATTGTCACCGCTCTTCACTCGCATTTCCATCACTGCCGTAAGTACATCCGAATCAACATGCTCATACTGTCTGAATGCCTTCTTATAATAATCCAGTGCCTTATGAAAACTCATTCTGGTTATCAGATTATACAACTTCTCCTCATCTGTGAAATCTACTTCATCACTCATATTATACAGAAGTTCAAATACATCCTGGCACACGTCCTCTGCCTCATCCGCATCATGCAGAACAATCTTTGCAATATTGATCACCCGGGAGCGATTCTTCCTGTAAATGCTTACAAAATCTACATTATCCATTTTATCTTATGTAAGGTCAAAGTATCAGGACAGCTGTGCCTTAACTTTTGACAAAATCTCCTCTTTATCCTTATCAGTCAGCTCGCCCGGCTTCCATGTGATTCCTACATTATCTTCTTTATATCTCGGAATCAAATGCATATGGAAATGAAATACAGTCTGCCCTGCACATTCCCCATTATTCTGCACAATATTGAATCCATCACATTTTAATGCTTCTGTCATTGCAGATGCCATCTTCTTTGCAAGAACCATAACTTTTGCAGCCATTTCATCTGATAATTCATAAATATTAGCAGCATGAAATTTAGGCAGGATCAAAGCATGTCCTTTGCTTGCCGGACCAAGATCAAGAATTACACGAAAATTCTCGTCCTCATAAAGTGTTGCAGCAGGAATTTCTCCATTGGCAATTTTACAAAAAATACAATTATCCATTTTTTAGTCCTTCTTTCTTATTTTGCCTCTGCCGGGGCATTGTCTGTGTCGTTTTTGTTCGAAATTTCAAGGACGAAATCAGTTGCGGCAAAAAATCCACAATGATACACTTCCCTTGAGGTGATGATATGCAGACTATAACAACAGAAAGAAAATTAAAAGAAGAATTTAGTTTTACCCTGTCCAGATTGTCTCATGAAATACGTAATCCTATTTCTCTGATCAGCAGCGAACTTCAGCTAATGGCATCTTCCCACCCTGAACTGTGCAGTTACAGGCAATGGGACAATCTTATGGACAATCTTGAATACGTTAAAGAATTATTAAATGAGCTCTCCGACTTCAGTCACGCAGGCACAGTCCACCTGACGCCCACAAACCCAAAAGAATTCCTGAACACTGTTCTATCCTGCGAAAAAACAATGTTAGATTATCTCGGGATCACACTGGAAACACATATAGAAGATATCTCCGGCAATGTACTTCTGGACCGTATTAAAATGCGTCAGGTTATATTTAATCTGATAAGAAATTCCTGCGAAGCAATCGATCATACCAGAGGAAAAATTACCGTAGCTCTCTGTCAGACAGATTCCGGCATCTGCATTTCCGTACAGGATAACGGCTGCGGAATGACTAAAGAACAGATCAGCAATATCTTCCGCCCGTTTATTACATATAAATCTGATGGAACAGGGCTGGGACTTGCTGTAACTTCCGAAATCATCAACGCCCATCACGGTCAGCTCAAGGTTTCCAGTGTACCGGGACAGGGCTCCACCTTCTGTATTTATCTGAACAATACAGTAAAACCGTAGCTTGTATGAAGCATTGTCCCGACTCTGAACTTCTCTGATATATATCAGAATCCGGCCGATACAGCTTTGCGATGTGACGGATGGTAAAGCAAAACTGCCAGTATAAATCCACAGATAAGACCTCCGACATGTGCCGTATTATCCACACCTTCACTGGTAAATCCAAAATAAAGTGAAAATGCTGCCATAATAAACACCTGACGGGCGGAAAGATCCTCAATGTGTCCTCTCCCTCTGATCACTGCATAGATCATGGCTCCCATTACTGCAAACACAGCACCTGAAGCACCTGCGGATACAGCAAAGTCCCTGTTGTTTAATTCCAGAAATACACACATGAGATTTCCTCCCATTCCTCCCAGAATATAAATCAGGAGATACTTCAGCTTTCCCGTAGTACGCTCCAGCCTTCCGCCAAGCACAAACAGTACCAGCATATTATTTCCCAGATGCTGAGGGCCGAAATGCAGGAACATACTCGTAAAAATCCTGTAGTATTCTCCCTGCATGATCATTGGTGTATAAGCAGCTCCACATCGAAGCATATGCATGGTATCATCTGAACCTCCAGTCAGCTCTACTATTGTAAAGACCAGAAGATTAACCAGAATAAGAAACACCGTAACAGGCTCTTTTTTTAGTTCTTCCAATATTTACCTCTTTTCTGCTTTTTTCTTTGTTGTATTCTGTTGTATTTATATACATAATCATCTTCAGCAAACTCCGAAAAATTGTTCAGAATAATCTGGAAGCATTTTCCTGAATCGCTTTTATTAATTGTATCAGACATCTTGTATTTTTTCAAAGTATTTATGCCAAAAATATGTATCTGGCCTGTGCAAAATCCACTTCATCCTCGGGTTCCAGACGGTATTCCTCATCAGGAAGAAGAAGTCTTCCATTTACAACAGTTCCATTTCTGGAATTCATATCTGTAAGGTAATAATCATCTTCTCTTTTTCTGATTTTTGCGTGAATGCGGCTTACAGTAGGAAGACTGATCACTGCATCACAGGCGTTCTCCATCTTTCCTATTACTGTAAGATCTTCATTCAGATAAATAGGTGCCAGTTCCCCTGGTTCTCTGCTTACCAGACTTGCCGGACCGGACACTGCTCCTGCAGACAGTACGGTTGTTTCCCCATAATCCGGATATATCTGTTTCTGCAGCAATTTTTCTGAAATTTTCTGATCTGCATTTTTTGATATATTTTCTGACTTACACAGATGTTCTTCTGATGTTACCGATTCTGACATTCTGTTTCTTTGTATTTCCTGTTCTGGTATATCACTTTCCGACGCTTTCCATTGTGTTTTCTGATGTTTCTCCTTATTTTCTTTTAATTTTTGCGATTGTAGAGCTCCTGATGATTTTTTCTTTTTTATCACATGCATAAGAACCATGGTGCATCCCGCTGATACGATCACAAATCCAAAAACAGCTCCTGTTTCCATATATGGCAAATATCCCAGAAGCGTAGCGGCAGTAATTGCACACAACAGAATGAACGCCAGCACAATAACGCAGCTTCTCTTCAGAATCCCCGGAGAATCTGTCGTCGCTTCGTCTCTTACAAAATTATCCGAAACATCTTCATCCGCAGCCAGGTCTTCCGACTCATAAAAATTCTCCTGTTCTTCCTCCCTGTTTTCCAGATCTTCTGCTTTTCCCGTCTTTTTAATATCAGCAGTCCATTCCTGATTCTTATAAAGTTCTTCTTTAATCTGTTCCAGGTGAAAGCTGTCCTCCATTGCACGTTTATATACTCCATACCCCAAAATCACAGCCTGTCCATCCTCATGATCAATCTTGGGAAGAATATATTCTGTCAGGTTCTGAAACTGCTCTTTTATATCTTTCTCATATCCGGGCATCATGCAGAAATAAATCTGTTCTTTTTCGACATCCATATAAATATATTCCGGCGACATAATAAACTGCCCGGGATTCAGAAGATATTCTGCAGCATCTTCCATGGCTTTAACAAACCCTCCAAAAATCAGTCTGAGATCTTCAATTGTCATCTTTCTCTGTTCGTATAAAGCACTCAATACCTGTTTAGATGTAATATCAAAATAGACTCGAAATTTCCCGTCCATTCCCTGTATCCTGCATTTTAGAATAGACGGGACCACATTTCCCACCAGCATTCTTACCTGATAAGAATCCGTATTTATTTCATCTTCTCCGTAAAGGATCAGATAATTATGATTCATATCTCGTTTATATTCACTCCGCATATCAATCCCCCATTTCCTTTAGAATAGCTGACGCAGCTCTTATTTTTCGGATATGCTTCACAGGATTTATAATACCGGAAGTCCCTTCCGTCCTTAAATGCCAGTTCAAATTTCCATACGAAGAAATCGTATCCAGGTCATACGTTACCTGCACCTGTTTTCCTACATTGGTCTGTGTGCTAAGATTTTCCGCTCCGAAAAATCCCGTATTTCCAAGTTCTTCGCTTCGCATCCTTGCCGTATCATACACCTGTCCGTTCTTTCTAACTCCTTCCATACTTCCGCTTACTGCAGACTCATACGCTGCAGCTGTAAGCCATGCTCTGTTATGTACAAAAAAATTCAGATAAATAAGCCCAAGAAGTGTGAACAAAATCAACGGCATAACGCAGGCAGTTTCTACTGTCAGACTTCCCTTATTGACAGTTCTGTTAGTAGTTTGACAGATATCTTTTTCAATATTACACTTTTCTCTCATATCAAAATTCCTCCCAGATAACCCAACAGTAAAAAAGGCACAAATGGTATCTCTGTATACCCCTTCTTTCGAAATATCATGAGCATGACTCCTGCATATATGGCACTGCACATAAATGCAGTAAATATCATAGTAAAAAATTCTGCCGGCCCCACCACTGTTCCCAATGCCATAATGAGCCATCCATCTCCCATTCCTACTGCTCCTTCTGTAAGAATACTGACTCCTACAACTATCAGCCCTGTTCCTGCACATAACAAAACATCCAATACTGACTCTTTACCGTATATAGTCCATATAACTCCACATAGTGTGAATATCCCAATGAGTAACAGTGAGACCTGTCTCTTTCTAATATCGATCCATGAATTTACACCCAGAAAAACCACCACACAAATTTCTTTTATACTGTCCATCTCCATATTTGCTTCCTTTTTATCCGCATCTGCTGCAAGCTCCCATATCTGAAATGGATGATGCCTTTACCAGTTTTACCGTCCGTTTCAGTCCACTGCAAGTTTCCACATTATGATATCTGTTTCCCTGCTCTGTCACATATACTACTCCTGCAGGTTTCTGGTTTCTGCTACAGGTCTCACAGGCAGAATAATGATTTCCTACAGAACTTCCAGGAATCTGTTTCAATGAAACATTAAGGTAACTGCATCCGGGATTTCTATGGTAAACATTACCCGATTCTGTTATATATACCATTTGTTCCATTTCACTCTGCGCTCCTTCATTATCAGGAAATTCCGTTCCTGTCCACGCATGAACCTTCACATGGTTATAAACCACTACCCTGGAAAGCGGTATCAGTCCGCCAAATGGCTGATATGTATATATATCCGGCAGTGTGATATTCTCTACGTTACTGTTTCCTGCAATATAGGCATACATTCCTGTTTGTTTTGCTCTGGTGCATAAAGCAGTCAGATGCTCTGTCTGCAATTTATAAATATTCATAAAAGATATCAATGTTACCATTCCCAGGAAAAACAGCGGAAGAATAAATGCCGTTTCCACTGCCAGACTTCCCTTTTTCCAAAAAGAGGTGTCAAAAGATACTTTTACAGAAGAATTTCTTCTGGAAGTTTTTTGCAAATCTGCTAATGAATTTTCTTTCCTTCTTTTCGGGGATAAAAAGGTTAAAAAAAACTTTAGAGAGCAGTTTCCCCTTTCATATATTTTTTTATCTTTTTTTCTGATTTCCATTATGCTTTTGTTTTTCTTCTGTAAAAGCATCTTTTCACACCTCTTTTCTGATTTTCATCTGGCAGATCCTTCATAACAATACTGACGTATTACATGAAATTCCTTTTTCTTATTCGCTTTCACATCTGCGAAGGCTTCCATTGCCACAATACAGGAATCCATATTAAAATATGGCCGGCCTTTTTTCCTTATCGAATCTTCAATCATGTCCATACCTCTCACGACTTTTTTCGCCTTTGAAACAGATAATACCAGTACCTGAATATAATCTTCATATGACATTCCATGATCATCAGTTCTCCTCATAGAATCCAGCCCTTCCATCAGATTTCCAAGATTTGATAACGAAATCTGCCAATCTGCCGAAGTCTTAACAAGAGGAATCTTTCCTCCTGCAAAAAGTTCTCTCACATCCAATACACTCTCAGCAAATGCCCAGCACAAAAGCAGTGCTGTTTCTATGACTATTGCTGCCGGAGGAATCAGAAATCCCGCTGCAATCGCAGTTGACAGCGCCTGTGCTTCTGCCCTTTTCGTACTGTCAGCCATAAGGCTGGCAAAATTTACCCCTTCTCTGATAAACAAAAGCTTTGAAGCCACCGCTTTAAGGTTATCTATATCATTATCTTTTCCTGCAAAAACATATTCCATCTGATATGCCAGTCCCTCTGCAGACGGATTTATATAATTTCCCAGATGATTCATAAGGTATTGTTGATATAGAATTTCGGATATATAGCTATTTTCCGCTGTTACTCCATCCGGCATTTTCATTCCCTGCTGCAGCTGTCTTCCCGAAACCAATGCACCTCTGCTGATCTCATGTGTGGATAAACCTTTGCCGGATGGCAGAACAAGCTCCAGTACTCCCATTTTCATAATCCTTTTTATCACTGTTATAGGATTATCTGCAGGTTTCTGTACAGGTTCAGGCTGTGTTGTACCGCTTCCAAACTGTTCTCCCTGTTGTTGATTCTTTGCTATTTCCTCAGCTGCCTGCTGACTTCTCTGCGAGGCCTGATTCATTTCTGAATCATACCGTTCAATAGAACCTCCTGCCTCCGCCTGACTTGCTTTCAAATCTGCTTCTTCTGTTTTCCTCTCACGATCTGACATTCTGTTAAGAAGGATCTGTACTCCCTGGCTGCCAAGAGTTTCCTGCATATACTGCACGATCTGCTGATAAAAAACTTCTCCATTGTCATCTGTCAGAAGACGATATCCGGTAAGCCCGCTCTGCTTCAGAATAAGTTTCTGACTGTTCTGTTTAAGTACAGGTTTCATATAGGATTCCAGAATGTCACAGATCTTCGCAAGATTCAGCTGACCTCCTCCCACAGAACCATCAAGTGCAAACAGATCATAGTCTTCCAGAAGTTTCCTGTCATATTGTCCAAACACCGAGTACAGCCCGATGTCCATGCTATTGAGAATTTGCGTTCTGGCAGATGCCATCCTTACAGATTCTATGCTTGTACACACAAGAGACAAAAGCAGACTGAATATCAATGCCAGAAATACTGTAATACTTCCCCTTCCTTCTTTATGACATCTCATGCAGGAAATACACCTCCTTCTTTTTACTGTAATGTTATTTAACCAGATCAGGTAAGTTCCCTGCTTCAATTGCAACAGCAATAAGCAACAGCTGGGAACTTGCTTGTGTCAGATGGAATTACTTTGCTTTGCAATTTTAGAAAGAATACTCTGTACCAATTGAGTCAGCTGTTCCTTAAAAATAATGACAAGTCCAATCAAAACAACAAGAATCAAAATAATTTCCACAACCCCTACAGCATCTTCTTCCTCAACAAATTTTCGTATCAGTCCATTCTGTTTTTTTATTTTTTGTATCAATTGTTTCATCTCCTCCGTATATCCAACTTTATATAATATAATTTTTCAGGTTCCTCCATAAAAAGCCAGAAAAGCAGGAATCATAACAATTGCCATTACAACAAGCAACATCATGATCATAGGAATCAAGAGTTTTGTAGCAGCGGCTTCTCCAAGTACGCGCGCTTTTCGCTTGCGTTCTTCCCATGCTTCCATAGATTCTCTCTCCAGCATATCTGCCATCTGTCTGCTGCCTTTCTGAAGATTCTGAATAAGAAGTGTGGCAAAAGTTTTGTATTTTGACTGACCACATCTCTCTCCAAATCTTCTGTACGCTTCGCTTTCAGAAACTCCACTTTCCATTTCATAACAGATGATCCGCACTTCATCATACGCAGGTCTCGACTTTTGTTTCTTCTTTCTGCTGTAATCCAGCGAAATTTTCTGAAATGCCTTTCTTACTGTCATCCCCGCCTGAACAAGAAGTGTAAATTTCATGATCAGTCCGGGATAATCCATGAGAAGTTCCTCATAACGTTTCTGAAGCTGAACCTGTTCTTCTCTTCCTTTCATTACAAGAATTACCATCGCAGCAATAAGAAACAATCCTGTCAGAAGCATTCCTGATGTATCTGCAGGGCTTTCCCACTGTACGTTTTTTCCATCCAGCCTGTCCGGAAGATAATAATAATCCGGATCATTTCGCTGCTCATTATACCAGGCCACTGCTTCTGCAATATCTTTCTGCGCCTGCTGTTCCAGCGGACTCGTTACCACCGACTTGTAAATCGCTATAACGAAAAAGCAGGTGGCTATGGGAATGGTAGCCACTGAAATACTGTTGTATAGTGAATGCACCGTTCCGTAAGGTGAGCCACCTGCCGCACTTGTCGGACTTGTGGAAAAGAGTGTCATGGCAAGACCCATCAGAGTGTTCCAGATAGTGAAGGAAGCGTTATAGAGAGCTTTTACAACTATTTCCATTCACTTTCCTCCCTTAAGTCAAAACTGCCACTAGTGCGCCAAGTCCAAGAAGCACACCGCCTGCCACCACCGAGTAGACTGCCTGGTGCTCGCCCTGCTGATCCATCTGTCTGAATACCATTGCAAACTTGATGCCGCCATAAACCAGCATTACTGCGCCGATTGAGGTACCCAGTGTAATGAGAACTCCTTTTAAAGAGTCGATTGCATGTGTATAGCCCATAACTTTTTCTCCTTTCGTTTTGGTAGAGCCTTTCTCGCCCTTCGTAAGTTATGTGGGACACCAAGGCGCCTAATCCGAAACGGATAGAGAAAAATTTGCAAAAAAATACCCCGAACCGTAAAATCTTTACAGTCCGAGGCTTTTAGTCTCTTTTCTAAGCTGCTTTTGCGTAGCTCTTTTTAGTTTTTTATCATAGTACCATTCCCCCCCCATCCCCTGCCCGTCTCCCTGGGGATGGATAGATCTGCCCTAAATCTCTGAAATGGTACCGACGCGTTTAGTAATGAGCCTGTAAAAGTCCCGCGCTTTTGCACAGACTTCTCCAATATCCCTTGAATTGATCATGCTCATCAAAACACTTTGAATATTTCTCCATTGAAGCCGTTAACTTTCCCTTTTCTTTCTCACGATTAGTATCTGCCCATTTTTTATAAGCGTCTATAAATATATCGCCAAGCTTTTCCCGTAAAGAACAGATGCCGTTTTCCATAAATGCAAAAAGTATAACTTTAAGGAGTTTTTGAGTATCACATCTTGAACGACCTGTTTTGTAGCCTTTCTCTACAAAATATCTGGATAGGTCAATGTGATCCATAACCTTACAAAAAGTATATACTGGATCAGAAATATCGATCAATTTTTCGAATTCTAATGGTAATTTCAACTGACGCATAGTATAATTACCATTGGTATTGTTATTTAGTAGCATAATTAATTATACCAAAAAATCGCTCAGACCTCACGGTCTGGGCGATTTTTCTGTCAGGAGAGTTTTTTTACAGCCCCAGTTTCTGTTGATTACAATTCTATTACTTATCAGAGATATTTTTTAAATTCCGGCACTTTAATAACCGTTCCGCCTTCCATCGCTGACTGATGAGCACATATCCCTGTTCCAGTCCAGTAAGCGCCAACAATGTCATCTACTACAGGCTTTCTATCCTCTATGATAGCACGGACAAATTCATGTATCATATGAGGATGGGAACCTCCATGCCCACCTCCCTGCTTAAACGAAAGATGTGTATTTTCATCATTATACACTGTCTCCGTTGTAAATCCGGCAATACTATCCGGAAGTCTGCATCCATAATCCGGAACTTCTATTCTTTCTTCAACAATTTCTCCGCCTCTGTTATATCTGTTCGGATCACCATCAATATCCATCATTTCCTGCTGGATTTCTCCGGTGCGTGTATAAATAACCGGATTCTCAGAAGCCAGCTGCTGCCACTCAAAGCTCATGTCTCTTCCATATATTCTGAAACATTCTGAATAACTTCTGGCGACACCATAAAGAAAACGCTCCATTTCTATTGCAACATCACTGTGTTCCATTGTTACAAAAGCCGCTTCAAATGCAAATGGTGAATGATACTGGGATATCAATTCATCCCTGATTCTGCCTGAGCCTTTTGCATATACTTCTTTTGGGTAGTCGTCCAGTAACATAAGGCAGGTTCCTATTGCATGTGTCGGGTGCATCAATGGTGGAAATCCTTCCCAGTAAGAAGGCCAGCCTTCCATATCCTGATAATGGGCACATGTCATATACTGTATCTTTCCAAACTTTCCCTGATCCAGCAAGTCCTTCACATAAAAGTACTCTCTTCCAAATACAGTTGTTTCCATAAACATATACTGTTTTTGGCTTTCTATTCTCGCCTTAATGACATCTTCCAGCTCCTGAATACTCATTCCCATCGGGATTGTACACCCACAGTGTTTTCCTGCCTTCAGAGCTTTTATGGAAAATTCAGCATGCGTAGACGGAGGTGTAACAATGTGGATTGCATCTATTGCATCATCCTTCAGCATGTCATCATAATTATCATAGCAATCCTTACTGCTGATTCCAAATTTTTCTTGTGCTGTTTTAATCAGTTCAGGATTCGTATCAGCAATCGCTATCTCATATACATCCGGATGCTTCATATATATCGGAATAAACTCCATTCCAAAGCTTATTCCAACCATTCCGACTTTAATTTTATTATCAACCATACTAATTTTCTCCCATCAATCAAAAAGTGGCATTTCCTGAGGATATTTTCCCATAAAGCCAGGACGGGCAACCAAATCCCTTGTCCGATCCGAAACATTCATTAATTCCGGCAAATTATTCACAGGTTTATCTAAATAGAAATAGGAACAACAAGACCAGTCATCCTCTCTTTCAAATAAAAGAGGACTTCCATCCAGCATCGGAATATTGGTAAAATCTATAGGTTCTCCATCCGCCGAAATCACCTGATTATTTGCCATCTGATTTTTATACAACAGCTGCGCATGATGGAAATAATCATCTCTGTCAACAGCTCCGATCTGCTGTATAGTTGCTTTAAAATTACTGTTAAAGTAGATCGGGTCCGGAACATGGAATCGGTAGAAACATAACTCCATATTTGTCTTATCATATACCGGGCAGCCACAATACAGATCATAATAATAATCCTGCCCCCATGCCGTTCCGATGTAATCTTCCACTCCGGTTCCACAGATGGTCGGGTAATCGGTATCTCCATCAATATATGCCTTAAACTCACCTTCTCCCCACCATGTATCGGAGTATAATTTTGTATTACATCTTACCCCCATATTCGTTCCCAGATATCTGCCTTTTCCTTCCACATACGGAAGAAGTTCAAAATCCTTTTTCAGATGTGTAAGATTCTCCCTGTTAAAGTAAGCATGAAAATACAGTGTATCTTCCGTAAATTTATCTCCCAGAGTATAATCAATATCATAATAAAAATGCTTGATCTGGACACTGGATTCATTGGTAATCGTAATCTTCATACCTGTCTTAAATGGCATTGGAATATAGGTACTGAAGTTACGTCCTTCCGGATTTGAGAACAGTGCATTCTTAAAAGTTGCAACCTTTCCAAGTCCCACACAGAAAAAATCGCCAAAAGGGACACTCACTGCCGGCTTATCGCAGCCATCCCAAAACATCTCCAGTTTCAGTCCCCTTAAAGTCTCTGGAGTCTGGTCATTGATCGTAATCCAGATACGACGAATAACGCCGCTTGTATTTTCAGCATGAGCTAAGACAAAGTCTTCACCGGGATTCAGTGTAAACCAGGGAGCACCTTTTCTGCCATTTCTTGCCTTTCCTCCCGCTCCCTTTGCTCCATCCGGATTTTCATAACTCGCCCATCTTGATACTACGCCTTCTGGAAATTTGAACATTTCGTTTCCTAACATATAAAAATCCTCCTTTATGTATAATTAATATAATAATATAAATATTATTCTTTCATTCCGGTTGTCTTAATGCCTTCAAGATAATAACGCTGAAGTACACCAAACAACAGAACAGTCGGAACAATCGCAATCACAGATGCTGCTAAAATCTGGTTCCATGAAATCCTCAGGGATCCCATCAAGGTTGCAATCTGTATTTGGATTGTATATTTAGCTTCGTCCTGCGCTACAACAGTAGACCATAAATAGGAGTTCCAGTTTGTGACAAAAAAGGACACACCTAATGTAATAAACATGGGCTTTGCAAGCGGGACATATATTTTTCTAAAAGTCTGAAATACCGAACATCCATCAATTCTGGCTGACTCATACAGGGAATCCGGCATTTCCACAAAGTATTGTCTGAAAAGGAATACACCATACGCATGTGGAACCATAGGAAGTATCATGCCCCAAAGCGAATTCACCAGTCCAAGACTTTTGATTATAAAAAACAAAGGAGTTATGATTACCGGAAAAGGAATCATCATGGTACTCAGAACCCACATGAATGCCCCCTTCTTCCCTGGAAATTCCAATCTTGCAAACGCAAAAGCAGCCATTGAATGTACAATCAGGGCCAATACGGTCACCATGGTTGCCACAAACAGCGAATTTTTAATTCCCGTAAAAATATCCAGTGTTCTGAACACCTGCTTATAAGCATCAAGAGTAATATGTTTGGGGATGATCCGATAATCAAATACTTCTGTATCTATTTTAAGTGAGCTGCTTATGAGTAAAATGATCGGGAACAGTGTAAAAGCCAGAAATACACATCCGACCAAACTCTTTATTAATAATATTCCATATTTTTTCACTATATCACCTACTTAAACTTGAGCAATTTCATCTGTATGACAGTAACCACCATAATGATCAGTGACAAAGACACAGCAATCGTGGAAGCATATCCAAATCTATATTGTTCAAATGCCAACTGGAAAATATAGTATACCGTTACCTGTGTTGTCTTGCCAGGCCCCCCGGATGTCATGACTCTGACCTGGTCAAATGCCTGAAAAGATGCAATCAGTGATGTAACCAATACAAAAATAGTCGTTCCTTTTATAGATGGAAAAGTTATTCTGAAAAATCTTTGCACAGCATTTGCTCCATCTATTTTAGCTGCCTCATAATATTCACTTGGCACATCTTTTAAAGCCGACAAAAAAATGATCATATTGTAGCCAAAAACTACCCATATCCCTACAATCGCAACACATATCAGTGCCTGTGACCTTGAGCCCAAAAAAAGTTGTCTTCCGATTCCTATTCCATCTAAAATTTTGTTGATATATCCATTTCTTGAATTGAACAGGAATGTCCATAAGGTTGCTGCTACAATTGTTGAAACTGTATTGGGCAGATATATGCCTATTCTGCATGCCTGCTGCCGTTTATTGCCTCTGACCGAGTTTACAAAAACTGCTGCAGAAAGAGAAAGAACATAAACAGTCAGAACATATATCAAAGCATATTTCCCAGTAACCAGCAGACTGCTTTTAAAAGTTGAATCACGCATCATTTTTAAATAATTACTGATTCCGACAAATGTTTTTGTTCCCAGTGCATTCCAGTCAAACAGACTTATATAAAATGCATACACGATCGGTATGAAAATAAAAATCAGCATCAGTATCATTTCTGGCGCAATCATCAGATAAGAAATCAGCGTCTCCCGTTTTATACATTTATACTTTTTTTTCACATTAACTCAAACCTCCTGTATCCTGTCCTGCTGTTATTCACAGCAGGACAAAAATCAAATATCCAACTGCCTGTTATGTCTGCTTTTCCTGTTATTTCAGCCGCTGAATTTTGCTCCGCTTTCTTCCTGGTATTTCAGCATGCTTTCCTGTGCAATATCTGCCGCTTCTTTTGCACTCATATTGTAAAGTGCATCCTGAATCATGATAGATACAATCTCTTTTGCTTCTCCGGATAATGCAATTTCAGGTTTTGCTGTCTGTAACACCTCATCAGAAAATACGATGGCATTTGGATTGCTCTGATATACCTCTGCACCCGCCTCAATAACAGAGTTTCTCATACAATATGAAAACTTGGCCTCTGTATCAAATTCAGTCACATGATCTACATTCAGCCACATCCAGGAAATAAAATCTTTGGCTCCTGCTACCTTTTCCTCACTGCTTTGATTACTTACGAGTACGTTCCACCCACCTGCAACGCTGGCTGTATTCCCCCCTGTCGTTGCTGCTGGTAATGGTACGACACCATATTTTTCCGGATCCACACGAAGAACAGACCAGCTGCCGTTAATCTGCATTGCTGTCTCTCCATTTGTCAGAATTGAAATATCTGACACAGATCTTCCAGGTGTCTCATTACAGTCTCCGGAATCCAGAAGATCCTTCCATAACTGCAATGCATTTACAACTTCTTCAGAATTTAAATTCGCCATGCCATCCGATGTAAACAGGTTTCCTCCCTGCATCCACACAAAAGGATAAAAGGTAAAGCACTGCCAGTCACCTCTATCAACTTCAAAGGTAAATCCGGCATAATCAGCCGTATTCAGCTTTGCTGCCGCATCTTTGAGTTCCGCCCACGTTGTCGGTGGATCAATGCCATTCTGCTCCAGTATTTCTTTATTGTAGTACAGTGCCACCAGATCACTGTCTAACGGAATCCCATAAATCTTTCCATCTCTCGACACCCTGTCAAATGCCGCATCTGTAAAATCTTTTCTTATTTCATCGGTAATAATATCATCCAGTGGTTCACATACGCCTGCATCAAGGTACTGGTTAATGATTGCCGGACTACACTCAAAAATATCCGGTGCTTCATTGGTAGCAAATGCAGTAGCAAGCTTTGTAGTCGTATACTCTTCATATGGAATAGCCAGAAAAGATACATGATATTTATCCTGGGAACTGTTGTATTCTTCTATGTACTTCTTTAAAAAAGCAGTCTCATCTTCCTGTGTCCACTGATTCCAGTAAACAATCTCTATTGGTCCATCAGTACCTTCTACTTCCTGGATCTCAGCATTTCCTTCTGCTTCCTGGGTTACGTTTTTCTCTTTTCCGCATCCGGCAGTCCCGATACTCAGGCCTAAGATCATGGCTCCCATAAGGCAATACGTTATCCCCTTTTTCAAATAACACGCTACTACTTTTCTCTTCATATTAAGTAACCTCCTTTATACCCCGACGCAGCGGCTTTGTTTTATGAGTTTATTATACTTTGCCGGATTATTGCATAAAATACCATTTTTTTTGAATGGTGCACTTTTTACTGGATTTTATTTTTGATCTGATATAGTATAATAACTATAAATGAGCAAGTTCGTGATTTTGCATAAAAGAAAGACACCTTAACTTCGATTATGTTGTATAATGAAAGTGACCAAACAAACATTGCAACATCCACGAAAGAAAGAAGGTGTCTCTTGCAAATACTATAACAACCAGTTTAGACAATTAAATTTATGCAAATCTTTTTCGAACAGAGTGATTGGTCATCTCATGAGTATCCTGATCAGTATTTTTATCGCAGGATACCATGGTAAGACTACTGATTTCGCACAAAACAGTTCCTGTCACAGAACTACCATCGCCCATTTCCTTAATTCTGGAAAATGGGATGATACATTACTTGAAAATACATTAAAAAGTTCTGTCATTGAGATTATTTATTCAGAAGCCGTGCGTTCTGGAAAGCCTGTTTTCTGCATTGTAGACGATACGATAGTTTCAAAGACAAAGCCTTCGTCACAGGCTCTGCATCCGATTGAAGATGCGTATTTTCATCAATCCCATTTAAAGGGAAAACAGAATTACGGACATCAGGCAGTAGCTGTTATGCTTTCCTGTAACGGCATTGTCCTGAACTATGCTTTTGTAATGTACAATAAATCAATTTCCAAGATTGATATTGTAGAAAATATTGCAAAAGAACTGCCGGTTCCTCCGATACTGTCTTATTTCCTTTGTGATTGCTGGTATACTTCTGAAAAAATAATCAATACTTTTGCACAGAAAGGATTTCATACCATTGGTGCTTTGAAAACAAACCGTCTGCTTTATCCATCAGGAATGAAAAAGAAACTCAGCGAACTGGCTGCTGAATGTTCCGCAACCCATAAGGGATTTGACCTCGTCACAGTCAAAAAACGGAACTATTATGTGTACCGATATGAGGGAAACCTCAGCGGCATAGAAAATGCGGTTGTCCTTTTAAGTTATCCTGAAAAGGCATTTGGCAATCCTAAAGCACTGCGTGCTTTCATCAGCACAAATGTATCCTTATCTACACAGGAGATTCTTTCCTGTTATGTTTGTCGATGGCCGATTGAGATATTTTTCAGACAATGCAAAAACCGTCTGGCTCTGGATAGATACCAGATACGTTCCTCAAAAGGAATACAAAGATACTGGCTGCTGATGTCACTGGCACATTATATCTGCATCACAGGTACTGGACGATATGTATCATTTCAAGAGGGATATCAATTGATTCAAAGTACCATTCAGCAGGAAAAATACCTCTATCTGTTTCAATGTGCAAGATCCTGTACTGATTTTGAAGTATTCATGAAGTTAGCAGGATAGTTTTGTGCAATTTTTTAAATTTGCTCATTTATAGATAATAATTTCAGATGAATCAATGATTGACTATATGGGGGTAATAGAACATGAAAAAAGCAGGAATTTCACTGAAAAAGCAATTACTTATCATTTTTCTGTTTATAGCCTTCATTCCTATGACGGTTACAATATTGCTGCTTTATCATTTCCAAACTCAAAATACCCTGCATGCTGAAATTGAATCCCAGATCCAGGTATTAAAATTAGTTACATCCAATATCCATCAGAAACTCACCTACTTTAACAATCTTACCGCTTCAATTTATTATAATGATGACATTATGAATTGTCTGGAAAAAGGACAGACAGCATTATTATCCTCATCTGATAAAAAAAGAATCCAGCCTGCTGTTGATTCATTAGTGAGAACAGATGACATGATTTTGTCAGTATCTCTTACAACAATGGCAGGAGATACTTTATACTGGAATGACGGGTACAGTAATGCTATACACATAAACTCCCTGGATCCTGATTTTTTACAGAAAATATATGCACATAATGGATCAGGTGTTTTATCTAATCCCATTACACACACCAGAAAGCGTAAATACCCTGCTTCAAATACGTCTATTTATTATGGTCGCCTTTTACGAAGTCTGACACACAACTTCCGGCCTATTGGAATTTTGTTAGTTGAAATTGATATCGCTTCCTTTGAAGACATCATTGCATTTTCCAATTTCAGCTCCGATTCCACATTTTTCCTGACAACCCAGAACAATACATTAATATGGGGTTATCAGGAGGACAATCTGAATTATCATATTGGAGACATTATTCCTGCCGATGTACTGGGTACACCTCCATATTCTTACTCTGTTGCAACTATAAACGGAGAGAAATATTATCGTTTTAATTCACAGATTGATACACTGGAATATAATTGTTACTCTTTTTTTCCATTTTCAAATATTGAAAGCAAAACACAGTTCATTAAAACTTTACTGTTATTGATCTGTGGCGTGGATTTTTTGTGTTTATGCCTGATCTTCTTCATGCTCACCAAACAGTTTATTACGCCGATTCGACGACTTTCCGTTATTATGCAGGAGCAGGACTATCTGCACTACTTTCCTTCACCAGTTTATTCTGTCCACAACGAAATCGGCAATTTATATGATTCTTTCCAGTCTATGAGCCAGCGTACTCTGAATCTGGTGGAACAGCTAAAAGAATACTCCAAAAAAGAAGCCAAACAGCAGCTTGCTCTGCTCCACGCACAGCTGAATCCACATTTTTTATATAACACTTTGGATTCCATCAGCTGGATGTCCCAAAATGGAAATGCAGACAAAGTACCCTATATTATAAATGCACTTTCTGATATTTTGCGATACAGTATTATCAAAGAAAATGATTTTGTTACTATAAACGATGAATTATCCTGGTTGAAAAATTATATGTATATTCAAAAGATCCGGTTTCAGGATTCTTTCACGATACATTATCATATTGAACCGGATATGCAATCGTATAAAATACCCCGTTTTATTTTGCAGCCATTTATAGAAAATTCATTGCTGCACGGTTTTTCTGAAATTCATCAGGGTGGTATTATTATCCTCAGCATATTTACTAAGGATAATTCTATTTTCATAACTATAGAAGATAACGGAAAGGGCATGTCAGACCTTCTGATACATTCCGTGCTTCATGGTAAAAATGATGGCATAGGAATCGCAAATACAAATGCCTATTTAAAACAACGGTTTGGCCAGTCATACGGAATAGAAATTACATCACATATTATGGAAAGTACAAAAGTAACCATAAAATTGCCTGTCCAGAAGTGAGGAAAACCTATGAATCATGTAATTATCATTGATGACGAAATACAAAGCCGCAACGGGATTGCCGAAATTTTTAAAAATCATTTCCCAAAATGGGAAATAGATGGTCTGTTTGAAGATGGCAGCCTTGCATTAGACTATCTTCAACAACATCCGGAAGTAAATCTGGTTGTTACCGATATACGCATGCCTAAATTTGACGGTCTTGAGTTAATCAGCAGAATCCGCAAAAACAACGGAACCATTCCTATCATTATCATAAGCGGATACTCGGAATTTTCCTATGCCAAGAAAGCAGTTGATCATCATGTATTTCGATATATATTGAAGCCTGTTCTTCCCTCCGAATTTGATGCAGTCATTACAAGCGTGGAAAAATTTTTCCAACTGGCGGATCCTCTTAATGAATATAATCTTACCCAGCCAGAATACGACCAGTTTTTAGATCTGTTGTTTTCTGAGGCCATTGCTTTGAATAAAAAGCAGACGATACATGTACTGGAAAAACAATGTGGATTTACATTTCCAGAAGCATGGTTCTTACTGTTGACCGGCAACAGCAAATTCAGCAGCCAGATTTTTAACTATAAAACACTGCTGCAAAATTTTGCAGCCGGAATTTCATCCGAGAATCATGTTTTTCTATTCTGTGAGAAGATTTACTGTATTTTATTAAAAAAGGAAGATATAGATGATAAGTTTCTGAAAAAGCAGGTGCAAAAACTCTTATGGAAATTTAACCCCGGATCGGAAGTTTATGCAGGAATATACCACAGCGATTATGATGATACGCTTAAAAATGCATTTTACAGTGGCATTTCAGCCTTAACACAATTTTTTTACTCAAAGGATCCCATACACATATATCAGGATCAAGCTTTGTGCACCTTTCCATACTCTATATACCAGAATTTACAATTGCAACTGACCGGCAGCAATTTACTGAATACGAGAGATGCTGTCTATTCCTTTATGGATTACGTGCGTAATGAGCAGCCTTCCTATTATGAACTGCATTCCTGGCTAAACAAGATTACTCTGATCATCATAAAATATTGTAATGATAAAAAAATACCGGCATCCTGCTATATCGATTATACAGAAAGTTTGCAGTTTCTTTGCAATTACCACTCTCTCGAAGAAATTGAAGATACCATTTTGTCCATGACCGAGAGCATTTTTGATAAAATCGCCGAACAGACACGCAGCACAAATGCCTATCTTGTTGAGCAGGTACAAAACTACCTTTCCCAGCATATGAACGAAAATATCACGCTTTCAGACTTAGGAGAGATTTTCGGTATAAACTATTCCTCACTGAGCAATATATTCAGCTCTGCTACAGGACAGACTATCATTGAATATCTGACTTTTATAAGGATATTACATGCAAAAGAACTGCTGATCAATACAGACAAAAAAATATATGAGATCTGTTCAGAAATTGGATACACAGAACCAAAATATTTTATTAAACGCTTTCGCCAGATTGTTGGTGTTACTCCCAAGGAATACAGAAAGATATATACTTCCAGCTAGATGGCTGCTGATTATTCCGGGGATCCCGGCTGCGTATATCTGTTCCGTAATTTTTGAAAATATCCAGCACCAGCCCGGCCACATCCTAGTTTATCACAAAAAACTTCATAAACAACGTCATGGCAAAGAAAGCAAAAAGAGGCTGTAAAATAAGTCTCTAATCGGGTAGGAGGTAGATAATTATTTTATCTACCGACCTCCCACAGCACCGTACGTACGGTTCCATATACGGCGCTTCTCTAGTTTTCACAAACTGTTAGATAGTAGTCAAGCATGGATGTATATCCCAGTTTGGCTATTATTTTCTTTGAAAAGGTTTGGTTCAAGGCTTTCGCCATTCTCCAATAACCTTTTCTACTATAAGCAAGTTCCTTGACTTTCCAGTCTTCTAGTCCCAAGGCTTTTAACATTTTATATTTCGTTTTGATTTTCTTCCATTGTTTCCAATATACCGCTCGGATTCTGCGTCTTGCCCACTCATCCGTTGTTTTGAGAAGCCCTTTCATATCTGCAAATCTGAAATATTCCACCCATCCTTACACATACTCCTGATACTTTCTTTCTCGTACCGCATTACTAATGCCTTTGTTCCTATCAGTAAGCTCTCTGATTTTATTTTTCATCTTCTCTACTGATTTTTGATGGACTCTGAATCTGCATTTGCCCTTGTATCTATAAAAGGTATACAGTAATAATTGTGCATACCCATAACCATTGAGTTGTAAAGACTTATGTTTTTATCAATTTCGCTTCTACAGGAAATCTCAAAAATTTAATATTTGCCCCTAACGGTAAATTAAAAAAACCAGATATTGTAATTGAAGATTCCATTAATAACGAATTACGTTTAGCTGACGATGCAAGCAATTGTCTCATGTATAACTTTAAGCCTAATGCTGATGGGTTAAAATTAAATGAATTGATTGACTGGTGGAAAGAAGAAGGGGCTGTTCCAGCGAATGAAGATGCAGAAAAAAGTTTGTATATTCGTTTGCGCAGCTCGTTAGATTCAACAGCCGAAAAAAAAATTCCTTTACGCTTATTTCGGATATTATCGCAATAACGAAAAAAAGGACGTTCCCGCATTGATCCCACAAGTTCAACTACATTACGACCCGAAAACTCTTAGGCAGCGAAACGGAACCCCTTTATATAATCGACAGCGTATGGATTTTTTAATGCTTTTACCTGGTGGACGAAATGTTGTTTTTGAAATAGATGGCAAAGAACATTATTCAAAAGACGAAAAACCGAGTCCTCAATTATATAGCGAGATAGTCAGATCTGACCGAGAGTTAAAATTAAAAGGATATGATGTATATCGCTTTGGTGGATACGAATTGTGCAAGGAAAATGCTGGAGCTACAATCCGCACTTTTTTTGAAAAATTTTTTGAAAAATATAATATTGTATTTTAACAAATAACTTTTCTTAGGACTGTGGGTTGAAAAATATGATTAAAGGGAAAATTGAGAAACTAAAAAAATGGTGCATATCTATTTCACACAATCAAACCGCTTTAAAAATATTATTCGGAATGCTTATAATTTTACTTCTCTATGTCATTCCTTTTATTGCTTTAAAATATGGCGCCACCGGTGATGGAATTCTTGGCTATATTGGCGCTGTTGTCGGCAGTTCCATCGGTGCCTTAGTAGCTGGATGGGGAATCGTCATAACAATAAAAGAAAACAGACGTCAGGCGGTGGCTCCTTACTTAATTTTTCAAGAAATTGATAACATTCCTGATGATGCAGAAGGGAATAGTTATTTAATAATCCATTATCGATCTTCGCAGTACGGATGTCCATGATCATAGCCACCCCGGCTGCTGCTACAGGAAAAAGGTGAAAAAATACATATCATATCACCTCCCGGTCTTATGAATTTTTATCATTTCATTTTTAATTTCTTCTTTTGTTTTTTATTTAAATATATAAGTGGAATTTACCGCCGAACTGACGGGATTGAATTACCAGAAGAACTCTGGTGAATATTATTATAGGACCGGACAATTGATTTGTCCAGTCCTATTTTTTGTCGAATTTCTAAAATAATTATAAACACTGTTTCTGATATCTTTTATGGAAGCATATTTGCCAGTTCATATACACGCGCTTTCGTCATTTCATAACCTTTCATATTTCTGTTTGCAATAGCCATAGTGCCTCCTGCAAACTCTGCCTCAGCCTCATTCATCGCCTGTTCTTTTGTGCTGATCCAGTTTATCTCATCCTGTGTAAGCGCATCCATAGATGCCGAATCCAGACTCTGTTTCAGATATCCCCAGATTACGTTTAACTCATCATCCCAAATGGTATACAACTCCCCACTATCCTGATTCATTTCCGCCTGGGATTCATAGGCCAGATTACTGTTAAGCTGAGCATCCCTCACCTCTATCAATGCAATTTCTGTCTGTGCCTGCTGATACAAATTTGATCTTGTTATCTGTTCCGGCGTATTCTCCACAGAAGGTGCGCTTTCTGATACTGGTGCATCCTGCTGTATCGGTACCGGCGTGTCGGTCGGTATCGGTGTAGGTGTACTGACTGGTATAGGTGTCGGTGTATTGGCCGGTACAGGCGTATCTGTAGCTGCCGGCGTATTTTCTACTTTCAAATCTTTTTTCTGCTGTTTTTCTTCTTTGCTGTTGCTGACCATTTCCGAATTCTTTTCAGACTTCTGCCACTGATTAAACATAAATATTCCGGATACTGCAATTGCCATAACTGCAACAATAATAACAATGACCGGCCCCAGAGGAAGTTTATGTTCTGATTCCTCTTCTTTCATATTAAATCCACACTTTGTGCAGAATTTATCATTATCGTTTAATTTATTACCACAATTAGGGCAGTACATTTTATATCACTCCTCCTGTAAATGTTCATGATCGTTCACACCAAAGACCAATATCCGTAATCGGTGTATCTTCCCATTCCACATGATCACTGTATACATCCAGAATGGTGATTGTTAAACTGCTTATATCTGCTTCCGGATCCAGCTCAACCAGAAATTCCTGTTTTTCATCGGCAAATGTTATTATCCAGTCGTTATTTCCTGAACTGATCTCTAAAGTTTTTGGTCTGTAATTTCCATTATAGTATTCATCGGATTTCCAGTTTCCAAGTTTAAATGTCATGTACTTTACAGGGTAGGATTTATCAAAATCAAAATCTATATGCTCTCCAATACCAGGTCCCGGAGCGCCTTCCTGCCAGTTTGTTGTATCATTATTGTCAAATACAAATATCGGATCATTAACAACAAGCTCCTGTTCAATCGTAGTTGATGCACTGGCCTTTATTATATGTTTCTGAGTAATTCTTATATATGATGATTTCACATCATTTAATGTCTCTGTATTATCAATCAGACGTGCTTCTGATATTTCAGGCTCCTGTGTAACTTCTAATTTCGGTGCTGGTTCTGCAGGCTCAGATGTTTCTTCAGGATCTGATATTTTTCCAGAAGACTGTTCATTATCTGGAGAATGGTTTACCGCCACTTTACCTGAATCCGTATCTTTTTTATCGGAGAATCCAAAAAAGATTGCAGCCGTGACAGCTATAATAGCTATAATTTCTAAAATAATCGTAACAATCAAAAGTCCTGATTTCTTATTATTGGGTCTCTGTCCCCCTGATGCACTTGCATTATGCGTCAGATGATGTCCGCAACTTCCGCAGTATTCATCATTTCTGCCCACAGGTGAGCCACATTTAGGACAATTCATACTTCTCTCCTTTTTTGCATCTCCATACAGCTGTGAATATATTGTTCTGTATCCGAAAACTCATCATCTGCCAGTTTCTCATTTTCCGGATCAGCCGCTGCCATCTGAATTTCTGTTGGTATTGTAGCAAGATCAGACGATATCTGTGCCGTTTTCTCTGTAGAATCAGACTGATCCTTATACTTTAAATTATAATATTTCACACCAAACACTGCCAGCAGCACAAGCAAAATCACGCCTAGTACAACAACTATAACCGGCAGTATCCCGTTTTCTTTTTCAGAATCTTTCCGTGGATAATACTGCATATTTTTTACATGCGGGTTTTCCTTTGCGGTGTGATTATTCTGTGTCGGAGAAGGTTCCTCTTTTGTAACTGTCTGTCCACTATACAGACTTTCATAAAGTTCCTCCATTGACTGCCAGCGCTCATTTTTGTATACACCAAGACCTTTTTGAATCACATATTCTACTTCCGCCGGACAATCCTGCTGAAAATCCGAAATTGGCTTCAGCTGATCCTGATATGTACGTTCCATAGATTCCGGCGGTATCTGTCCCGTAATGCATCGATACATTGTTGCACATAATGCATATACGTCTGTCCATGGTCCCTGCTCTCCATGAGTACGGTACTGTTCTTCAGGTGCATATCCCGGCTTCAGCATGATCGACAAACTTCTGCCGCCGGAAGAAACAAAATCTCTTGCTCCTCCAAAATCAAGTATTTTCACAGACTGATCTTTCGTGATCATAATATTATCAGGACTGATATCCCGGTGGATCAAATTCATTTTATGAACCTGTCCCAGAGATCTGATCAAAGGCTTCATCATCTGCAGGGTTTCTTTAACAGAAATTCTTCCGCCTCTGTCCTTTAAATATTCCTTTAGAGTCTGACCGTCCAGGTATTCCATTACAATATATGCTGTATGATTTTCCTTAAAAAAGTCCTTTACTGTAACTATCTCTGGAAGATCAATACACTTTGCAAGAATTTTTGCTTCATTAATGAACTTTTCTCTTCCTGTTTCAAAAAATGTCTGTGCTTCTCCCGAATACGACTGAACAGTACAGCTGTTGCCGCTGGTATCTCGTATCGCACAGCCGTTTGGATAATATTCTTTGATTGCAACACGCATTTCCAGATTCAGGTCCATGCCAATATATGTAATACCAAATCCACCCTCACCAATAGCCTTTCCTACCAGATATTTACCTGCAAGTATTACAAATGGCGCAAGATGATGCGGTGGTATGACAGCCGTTGAAGGATCAAATCCGCAATGTTCACATTTTCCTCCCGGACTGGCTTTTTCCATCATGCAGTTTATGCATAAATTTTCTATCTTCATTTACTCCTCCGACCTGCCTGATCTATTTTACATCTTTTTTCTTATAAGTATCCCAGCTGAAATCCGGTCCGCACAGAGGAATAAACATAAGACTTGTCTCTCCCAAAGTGATCACATCATGACTCTTCAGAATTTCACTGTTTAATACAACATTGTCATTCAGATAGAACAGTTCGTGTGATTCTCCCGGCTGCGCATAAAAAATTCCTGCACGCGGCTCAAAGATCACGCATGCATGGCGTTTTCTTGCAACTGCCATGTCACCTCTGATCACTACATCCATGTCTTCTCCACGTCCGACAAAATTCTTGCCCTCTCTGAGCTGGAAACTCTGTCCTATACACTCTCCTTCAATTCCTACAAGCCATCCTACAACAGGCTGTGTACCTTTGTTTCCGGAAATACCATGCTGAAAAATTCCAACTGTTTTCTGATCATCATTCGGAACATTCCCGCCTGTATATCCCAATGGCTGCTGCGGCATTGTCGGTGTTACAGGAGACTGTTCATTCGGCATTGTCATTCCAACTGTTTTCTGATCATCACTCAGCTGCTGACAATGAGGGCATGTCTGAAATTTATCTGCATCATAAAAATGTCCGTTTCCACATTTCTGTAAATTCATAATCTAATCCTCCGATTTTCTATATTTTATTATTATGTATTTTATAAGAACTGCTCAAATTTTAACACCATCACATAATTTATATGCTACTGATTGGAAACAAAATTGAGTTTACTGTAAAAGGAATTCATTATTTCCCTGTCCAAGTACGATTCTGGTTCCTCTCAAACACCTTGTAGTAACTTCTTTCTCCAGTGGAATTGAACCATTCATCCTGGTTCCGAAAGAAGAATAATCTGTTACATAATAGCAGTTTTCACCTGCATTAAACTGAACAGTACAATGACGTCTGCTGATATCTCTGTCAGGGAGAATAAGATTACTTACCGCTCCATCCCGTCCTATTGTTACCATTTCATTATCCAGTACAGCTATTTCTGCGCCTTTCATACTTCCTTTTGTGCAAACAAGGACACCATGTTCCATTCCGATTGTCAATCCTCCCTGTGTCTGCATAATATCTTTTGGCTCTGCCTGAATATTCCGTGGCGCTGTCTGTGAATTGTCAGGCTTATTTTCATAAGATCTGTCGTGCTGATAAGAATTTTCCTGAATACGTACACCATTATCAATAAATTCTTCATTATATTTACAGCATATCTTATTCATGTTTTTGAACATTAAATGATAGGTAACGAAAACGCCAAGTCCGCAAACCCATCCTCCCAACAATGTCCACAGAAGAAGTGTTGTTCCGTTTTCATCGATTCGTACATCGTAATCTTCACCTGCTCGCTGTATGGTATTACCCACTTTATAAATCCAGTATAATATATAAAATCCACAGGTGACTGCTGTCAGCAATACAAGAACAATATAATTCGGAGATTTCCATCCATCCGGATCCTTTGCTGAACTTACCTCATTCAGATCCTTAATAAAATTCCACATGAATATAATTCCATATATTCCGCATGTTACCAGTGATAGTCCAATATAAACCCAAAATGATCTGTCTTCTTTTTTCCTTTCCATTTGCTGTCTCCTCCCTTTTATTTGTATCTTTTTGGCTCTGCCTGTTTATGTTTATCTGCTGTCCTTTGCTACATTGCGAAGCAAAATAACACTGATCACAGAAAAGACCACTGTCATAGCAAGAAGTATTCCCCATGACTGCAGCAGGTGTCCCTTTGTACATTCAAAAAAATCTTCTGCTGCATGTTCCAGAGTAGGGAACTGCTCCTGCATACGAAGCTGCATTCCATTAAGATCCACAATACTTCCAAGTGATTCTACAGACCATCTGCTCACGGTAAGATAGGAAATCCATTCTCCCGCTCCCTCTAAATCAAACAGGATTCCTGAGAATAAAAGCTGTACGATCAGAATAAATGGTGCTACAGCCATTGCCTTGTCTCCGGTCTTTACAACAGATGATACGATAAATCCCATTGCCATAGATGCAAGTACAGTCAGCCATACTGTAAGAAATACCTCCAGATAAAAAGAATCAAAAAAGATTCCCGAATGAGATTTCCCCACAGTTACAAGGAAAACTGCTGTCAGTAAAATACTCTGGATCAGTCCCAGCAGTGCCTGGATGATAAACTTCGAAAGAATATATACCGGAAGCTTCAGATTAGCCATATACTCTCTTTTTATGATCACTCGTTCTTTGCAAATTTCCTGAATAGAATTAAAAAGTCCCATCCAGATTCCCGAACAGCTCAATGCAAACAGCATTGATTTCGTAGATTCATATATGTCAAAGATATCATCTTCGGAAACTATATATAGCAGAAATCCTATCAGGACAGGCTGTAAAAATGTCAGCAACAATTTCGGAAGATCATTCTTTATTAATTCTGCATATCTCAGACTTAAATACAGAAGCTGACGCAATCCGGATGTTTTTCTCTCCTTTAATTCCGATTTTCCTTCTCTTTCCGGTTCCGGAGATTCCTCAGCCTCAACACAGTGTGCAAATTGTTCTTCCCAGAATTTCGGATCTTTTGCTATAATATTGTAAACATTTACCAGACTGTCCGTCTGGAAAAACATCAATGCCTGCTGTGCTGTTCCCACAAAACACAAACGGCCGCCCGGTCCCATAAATATAATCTTATCACACATATCCAGGCTCTGGGTCGTATGAGTAACCATAATAATTGTCTTATCCTTTGTTTTGGATAATTTACTTAAAATGGTCATCAGATTCTTCTCTGTCCCTGGATCCAGACCTGATGTCGGTTCATCAAGGAAAAACAGCTTCGGATCTGCCAGAAGTTCTACTGCAATGCTGGCACGCTTTTTCTGACCGCCTGACATTTTTCGTATATAGGTATTTTCATGTTCCTTTAGCTCTACCATATCCAGAACTTCTTCAATCTTCGCATCAATTTCTTCTTTGGTAGTATCTGTTGACATCTTCAGCTTTGCTGTATAATAAAGCATTTTGCGCAATGTAAGATTCTCGTATATGATATCCTGCTGGGGAACATAACCAATAATACTTTTCAGATGCTGAAAATTCTCCCTTAAATTAACTCCATTGAGGAAAACTGCACCCTGAACGTCTTTGTCAAATCCGCTCATTGCATTCATTAATGTTGTTTTTCCCGCTCCGGAACCGCCTATGATTGCTACGAATTCATTACTCTCAATCTGACAGTTAACATGATTAAGTATTACTTTTCTCTGCTTTCCAACTACCTTATGAAGGTTACGTGTCTCAAGAGCCACACCCCTGGCTACAGTCTTAAACAAAAGAAATTTCTCTGCAAAGATCATACGATAATCAAGTATCTGTATTTCGTCCTGATTCTTCAGGACAGCAGATTCCTGTACTCCCCGTCCATTAACAAGAAGTCCATTTGTACTTTTAAGATTATGTATCACACATTTACCGTTTTCTTCCTGTATGACTGCATGCTGCCTGGATACATTACTGCTGTTAAGCACTACATCATTTTTACTGCTTCGGCCAATCGTCAGAGGTGCTTTTCCAACAGGAATCCTTTTCCAGGTCTCCTCACCCTGTTCTGTATCAAACAGTATCGTAATCGAATCATTTTCAGAAGTCCCTGATATTCTCAGCAATGCTCCGTCCTGAAGTTCTATTCTTCTTGATGTCTGATGAAGATATCCTCTCAGTCCGGCTGATTCTACAACAGTTCCGTTACTGCTGTTCAGATCCCTGTAATAAATTTTCTGCCCTTCAAAAGTGATCTCTCCATGTCTCGATGATACAAACCGAAATGGAAGCATCACTGTGTTTGCCCCCAGTTCTCTTCCAAGACTGATCGTCCGCGCATTCCGGACAGATATTTCACTTTTATTTATTCTGCCTTCCGGGTCAATCACAGAAATAAAAACTTTTTCTCTCATATCCTCTCCCTCACTTAAAATTTATGAAAAAAGCTCAATAAACCTTTTTCTGTTTTCGCATCCTCTCCTATGTCTTTCATAATTTGTTTCTCTATCTGTTTCGGAATAACAATTCCGTAATCCGATACAGACGGCAGTTTTTGTTTTATTGTTTCTTTCAGGACGCCATATGGTTCTTCCCCTGTTATCATCCTGTAAAAAATGGCAGCCATACTGAATTTATCTGTATCTGCACTTTTTTGAAACGGTGCTTTTTTGTATGAAGCAGGTACATACCTGCTCCAGAAAACAGCATTTCGTACTTCATTCATTGCCGCACCTGTCCATGAAGGATCAAGCAATTTAAAATTTCCATCATGACATAACATTACATTGTCCGGTGTAAGATTTCCGTGAATGATTCCGCTCTGATGAAGAGCTGATACCGCGCTCTCCATTTTCTTCATAATATCTTCCGCTGCCTGGAATTCAAGAGGATTTTTCTTTCTGAGAATTTCCCGCAGCGTTACACCGTTTATATGTTCCATCACGCAATATGCTGTATTGTTTTCCCTGAAAAATGTATAAACCGGAATCAGTTGTAAAATTTCCTGTTGCTTATGCAATTTCTCCACATTTACAAGAAACTCTTCTTCCAGCTGGTCCCACAATGTCCGGTTAATCTCACTTTCAACCTGCAGTTGTCCCTGTTTTCTACCCGCCATCTTAACCGGAAACCATTCTCTGATCCAGACCTTTTGTTCCAGAAGTGCATCCCAGGCAATATAAAGAAAGCCAATCCTGTCTTTTCTTATTGCTTCTCCTATAATAAAACGACGGTTGAGAATAGTCTCTTCCGGAATCTGATCGATATAAACAGTGTCTGCATCTCTCCTTCTGCCACAGTATGGACAAAAATTTTCCTGCTTATATTCCTCCATACATTTCATGCATTTCGGCATATATGTTCCTCCCTGTTATCTGCGTTCGCTGTTAATCTTCAGCAGTATCACCGTAGTATTATCCCGGCCATTTCTGCCCCATCTGCCTGCTGTCTTTAATAGTCTGTCTCCGGCAATTGAAATACTGCCGCCACTTTCACTGACTACCGCTTCAATCTGCTCTTCCGTCAATGTTTTATATAATCCATCACTGCACAAAAGGAGAATATCATCTTCTTTTAATATGAAAGGTGACTCATTTTTGTCCACCAGGCTTATGTTTCCCATTCCAAGATAACTGGTCAGGGCTTCTCCTCTGCCAATTTCTGAATTATAAAAATCTATATCAATCTCTCCGGCATCTAACCTTTCCTTCAGCATTGTCTTATAATTATGATCTTTTGTAAGACGCATAAGACTTTTATCCCGCAATATATACATTCTGCTGTCACCTACAGACATCCAGTAAAGATGGTTCTCACAGATAACAGCTGATACAAGCGTTGTTCCTGCATTCAGTTTATGATGTTCCATATCTGTAAGAGAACTCACCATCCGATCCATCCTTCTGGCTTCTTCCTCGAGAAAAACAGGGATATTCTTTACCGGCCATGCCTCTTCCAGATCCCTCAGGAAATGTTGTACTGTCTGATCACTTGCCATCTCGCCATGTTTCAGACCGCCCATTCCATCGCAGAGCACCGCAAAAGCCATATTTCCGTTCGTTACAGCTTTTGCAGCATCTTGCTGATACTCTCTTGTTCCCTGATCTGTAACTGTATATGTTCTGATTTTCCATAGATTATCCAGTTCCATACGCTCCCCTTCTTTTCTACTTTACCAGACAATTTTAGCCTGGATATTTCCTGCAGCAATCTCATCATTTGGCAGCAATTTTCTTCGCTTTTCAAGGCGTACTCCATTGATAAATGTTCCGTTGCTGCTTTCCAGATCTGTAATATAGACATCCGTTCCGTCTGTCTCCAGCGCAAAATGCTGACGTGACATTTTCGGATCATCAAAATAAATATCACAATCTTTACTTCTTCCTGCCATGGCGCTTCCATTAATCGGGACTTTCAGCTCACATTTTCCATTAATCTGATTCCGAAGCAGAAATGTTACCGTTTTCTGCGGAAGATTTATTACCGAAACATGCTGTTTCACATCTACATTGGAAGCCAGCGCAGCTTTTCCGTCTACATAGATGACTCCTTTATTCTTTTTGACTTTTCTGTAAATAACCAGGATAACAACTATAATTCCCGCAGTCACAGCAACAGCAATTCCTGCGATCCAGCTCATCCAGAAAGCTGTTGATTTTCCTGGTCTGGCTCCGTCCAGTTCAAAACTGTCCATTTTTGAAATACTGTTTTTCTCCATTGAACAGTCAGTAATACCGGAGAATTTTATCTGATATTTTCCCTTATACAACTTATCTTTAACTGTAAGAATTGCATAAGGAGTTTTCTTTTCTGAATAAAAAACCGAATCTACAGCAACCGCTTCGCCGTCTCTTTCCACTTTATAGTCAGCCGGATTATCTGCATTCAAAACCTTTTCTGAAAATGTAATCTTTAATTCCTTGTCGCTTTCCTTCTTCCACTTTGTTACTGTCGGAGCTTCCGCATCCGGAATCCATCTTGTTGGAATCACTTCTTTTGTATCTGTTACCTGCTGATCAAGAAATTTCACTGTCAGGTCTTCTCTCGTGTTACTCGCAATATTTGTATCACTGTGAAAGAATGCCACATAACTGTCCTGGACAGTACTGCGAATCTGGTTAAGAATATCCAGGCAGGTCCCTGAATTGAAAATATTCAATGTTCCACCTGTATTTCTCGCAAATTCTCCAAAACTGTTTATATACTCTTCTTTCCCCACATCTACTGCAACAGCATACATGGGAATTCCTTTATGATTTAGTTCACTCATTGCCTCATTGGCAGTAGCTTTTCCTGTCACACAGTCCTCTCCGTCTGTGATCGTAATGATCACACGGCGTTTCTCTTCTGTCTGTGCTGCCTGATCAATCATATCTGCTGTCTGAACGATGGTCTGGAACAAAACTGTTTCCATGTCATCATTCTTAAGTTTCTGAACAACTGCTGCCGCATCCTGTGGATTCTCAGAACCATTCAAAACAATATCTGACTCATCACCAAAAGTAAGAAGAATGCATTTATCATTCTCTCCTTTTGATGAAATGAATTTGATAATTCCATCTTTTATATTTGCAAACTGGCTGTCCGGAATGGATGCCGACACATCCAGAAGAATATAATAATCCACTCCTTCGTTCAGCTCACTGAACTGAGATGACTTATCATAGTTTAAAGCCTCTCCGCCCAGATATGCCTCATAATTTTGCTCCTGCTGATCACTTCTGTAATAAACTCTCACATCCGGCATACGAAGTGAGATCTGCTCTATTTCGCAGGACTGTGCATAAGTATTTATCGGAAATATGAGACACATTCCCGTCAGCAGCATTGCTGATATTTTTTTTATTATTTTTCTTCTCTCTCCCATGTTTCCCCCTCTACACAGAATGGAACAAATGTAAATTCACTTTTTCCAAGAGTAATCCTGTCCCTGCTTTTCAGTTCCTTTGCCTTTGTCAGAATCTCCTGATTGACCATGGTTATGGTTCCGCATCCAGGTGAAAGAAAGAATTTATTAGATTTATGGTCATAGACAAGCACTGCATGTCTTTCTCTGGAAATTGACGGATCATCTACAATGCAGATATCCATCTGATATCCTCTTCCAATCCAGTTGTTTCCATTATAAATGCGGTAATCTCTCCCTTTTTCGCTTCCCTTCGTGCACACCAGCCAGCCGGTTACAAAATCCTTTCCTGACTGTCTTCCGAAAACGCCGACCGTTCTCTGATCGTCCCCTGGTGATGTCTCATATAATCCCACAGTTACAGCATCTGGCTGTTCCTCGTGTTCTCTTTTTGGCATCATCATCGTTACCTGATCCCGAATCTGCTCTTCATATCGGTTTCTCTCATTTTCAAGTTTCACACAATATGGACAAGACACATATTTATTATTATCAAAAAAATGTCCGTTTTCACATTTTACAATCGCCATGTTACTTTTCCCCGCTCATACTTCTTCTTAACTTATTCACCGGCAATATAGACACAAATCGCAGAATAATTATCCATATCTTTATTCTCTCCACGTTTTGCCACGATCTTTTCCATCTTTTCAAGCCATTGTGCCACACTGCTGGACTGTTTCAGTGTTTTTTCCATTTCCTTCTCCGTGATCAGTTCCCAGAAGCCATCTGAACAAAGAACAAATGCCTGATCATCGAGCGTCTCTATAGGATCTGCCACTGAATAGGATTCGCCCTCCCACGGTGTCCCCATAACACGCAGAACTCTGTTTCTATCCTTGTGATATCTGATCTCGCTTTCCTTAATCTGGCCTCCCAACGCAAGCATCTGCGGTACACTGTGATCCAGTGTTCTGCTTACTATATGGTTTCTGTGAAAATAATACAGCCTTGAATCTCCGATATGTGCCCATCTGATCTGCTTCTCTGTAATATGAAGCACAACCATCGTACTCTTCATCTCTTCTTTTGTTCCTTTTTGCGCCTTCTTCTGGAGCAGCCACTCCTGTGCATTTTCAAACGCATGAGTGAGATAATCACAGCTGTCGCACTTTCGTCTGAATACATCTATCGCTTCTTTTGTCACACAGGCAGAGGCTTCATCGCCACCGCCATGACCGCCCAGCCCGTCAGCAAGTGCAAATACATAATTACCGTCCATAGAACACATTTCTATGGAATCTTCATTACACTTTCTTCCGCCTGAACGGCTTATCATTGCATAACTTATCATACTATTGTTCCTTCCATCACAGCACATTGTCAGTTCCTACACCGCTGGTTTCTCAAAATGCTGGTAATCAATTGGATTTTCCCAGTCGCCTCCCCATGAAAATCCATATTTCATAAATGTAGAATAACAGATATCACTTTCACTTGCTACAATCACATGCGGCTCTCCGGAATTCCGGTCCGTAACATATGGATCTGCATTACTATGTGTATGTTGTCCATCAAATACATAAGGATTCTGCTGTGGATTAATGTCAATTGCTCTTCCATATCCATGATTGGATACATTTTCACCGCCTGTCACAGGTCTGTAACAGAAACAGGATGTATTATTATTCTCTATGGAATTACTGTCTGCTTTATTTCCATCATATCCATCCTGCCAGTAATTATCTATGAGATACATGGACTGTATCTCATATTCGTTTTCAAACAATTCCTTAAAAATCTTCAGCACATCATCCTGAATAGCTACATTAACGATCATCTCACCTACCTGGATCTGATGATCAAAATTATAATGCAGCATTGTGAGATATCTGAGATTACCCAAAGTGATATCACTGTTGTCACGATAAGATTTTCCATTGATCCTGTTAAAGATTTCCCCATTTCGCGGAATCGAAGATGCCGTAAAATATTGATCTATATTATTATCATTTACCTCTTCTTTACTGATAATATCTCCTGGTTTTAAACCGGTATCAGATGATGAAGAACCTTCCTCCTTCACATTCTGCGTCTGCAAAGTCTGTATCTGCTGTTTCAGCTCCTCTACTTCCTGTTGCGTTTTTATAAGCTGTGTATCTTTTTCCTGACATGTCTGCTCCAGTTTATTATTCTGCGCCTGCAAATTTCTGTAATCCTTCTTTGTCTGCAAATACAAGATCCCTTCCAGTACAGAAACACCTGCCAGTACAATGCAGAGTATTGTGAGGATTATAAATTTTACATATCTTTTTCTTTTTTCCAGCATTTTGCTCCTCCCTTATACTACATGTATTTTTCGTATTACTTATCACGGTAACTTACCTGATTGAGTCAAGCGGATAAAATCATCCGCTTCGCTACTTGATCTGGTTAAATCTTTATCCATATCCACCTGATCAGAAAAATCAGTCCGGCTATCGTCAGCATAATATCTTCCTGTCTTGGACCTATATGAAGCCATTTTCTAAACTGTGATCTGAACACATAATACAAACCGCCAAGCAGCACAATCGGAAATAGAGGATGATATTGAAATGCCTGCCTGAAGTTCAGTTTTAATACAGAAATAACAGCTCTGGTCATACCACATCCCGGACATTCTATATGTAAAAACAACTTAAATGGACATCTGTAAAACAGGCAGAATACAAATATCAGTAAAATTTTTGCCGCTCTTTTTCCCGCTTCTTTTATATTTATTAATAATTTTTCATTGTCCATAATCCTAATTTTCCCAATTATATTCTTACTCATTATAATACATGTTTTTACGTTTTTCCACATATGAGGCATTATTTTATACGCATATTTATACAACCAGGCGGAAATTATTTGCATTCCTATATGTATAAGTCTCGGCATTTTCAGTTGTGTTACTGTTCATTTATGCTTATAATAAGAATAATTATAGCTGTAAAGGTACTGATACCTGAGATTATTTAATATAAAATCTCCTAAGATACGGGGTAACTTATGAAAATAGAAAATTTATGTATTCATTGTATGAAAGAAAAACACAGTGCCGATGAAATCTGTCCTTTCTGTGGATCTGACCCAAAATCAGCAGATATTCCACCTTATCATCTCCAGCCTTTTTCTATTCTTGCAGGTAAATATCTCCTCGGAATGGCTATTGGTGAAGGTGGTTTTGGCATCACTTATATCGGCATGGATTTAAATCTGGAAATGCGTGTAGCAATTAAGGAATACTATCCTAACGGATGTGCCGTAAGAAACTGTTCTGAAAGCAATACTGTACTGTCCTATTCAAACTCTGCACAGGAAGTGTTCGAAAAAGGCAGGGAAAAGTTTATAAATGAAGCACGGCTCTTGGCAAAATGCAGTAATCTTTCGGAAATAGTCTCTGTAAAAGATTTCTTCAGGGAAAATCATACCGCATATATCGTGATGGAATACATTGAAGGTATTACTTTAAAAGCTTATCTGAAGCAAAATGGTGATCATATTCCGGCACAGAAAACGCTCCAGATGATGAAGCCCGTCATCTGTTCTCTCTCAAAAGTTCATGATATGAATCTGATCCACAGAGATATCAGTCCGGATAACATCATGATTTGCAACAACGGGTCTGTTAAGATTTTAGATTTCGGCGGTGCCAGAGATTATATCTTCTCAAATGAAAAGAGTTTATCTATTATGCTGAAACCGGGATATGCTCCTGAAGAACAATATCGTACTCACGGAAATCAGGGGCCATGGACTGACGTGTATGCCTTATGTGCAACTATGTATCGATGTATTACCGGATCTGTTCCTCCGGAATCTTTAGAACGCGCTTATCAGGAAAGTCTGCCGCCAATTCGAAGTATTTCTCCGGATTGTCCTCCTGCAGCTGCATCTGCTATTGAAAAGGGAATGAGCATTTATCCTGAAAACAGATTTCAGTCTATGCAGGAATTATACTCAGCGCTTTATGAATCATCACAAAGCTTTTCGGATACGCCTGAACCCCAAAAGCGTTCAAAACGCAAAGGTCTGAAAATTTTTCTTGTCATCTGTCTCTTTGTTATTGCTTTTATTTTGGTTATGTATCTGACCCACGATCAGGTTCTGACCATAAATATAAGCGCAAAAACCGAAACAACAAATTTTATCAGTCAAGCGGATATTCGCAGTTGAAGCAGCGGACTTACTTGATTTGGTTAAACTATAGAAATGAAAGAAGGAAAAACGCATGAATAAACTATTTACAACTATTATTTTAATCACCGGCCTTCTGGCAGCTGTTTGCTTAGGCGTTTCTGCTCTTCACAGTAACACTGCCGAAGATATTATAAAAAATAACATCAGCAGTCTTCTGGAAGACACTGCATCAACGGATTCCGAAAATAATAGCAATAATTTTTTGAAAGGTCTGGTACACAGTCTGGCAGGTGAAACTGCAAAAGTTGTGGGGAATCAGCTTGATAATGTTAAAGAGTTTTCTCTCTTACTTTTAATCTACAAAATAAGTTTCATTGTACCTTGCATTTTTTCAGTGCTATCTGTAGCTATTTCAGGATTATTAGCCAAACGCTGGAAATATCTGATAAGTTACGGAATATGTTTACTGGGCGGTATATTTTTAGTCATAACTGATTTTCTTTACATTCCCTGGCGCATTAAATCCAGTATTCCGGATATTGTTTTTGATTATATTCCGGATATTTCCATTTCCTTTACCGATTTACTTAAAATTGTAATTCACTCCAGCGGCATCACCGTATTCCTTGGAATTATTTTCCTGCTTCTCACTGCTGTCATTAATCTGACTGCTTATTTCATAAGTAAAGATGCACATTTATAAGTGTGTCAGACGGATATTATTCTTAATTGAAACATGGAAACTGCTTGATTTGGTTAAACGTTCATAAAAACAGGAGACTCATCAGCCAAACACTGATAAGTCTCCTGTTTTGTTATTCTTCTATTTTACTCTGCTTTTATCCAGACCTGCATTTCTCCAACTCCTCTGTTATTCCACAGATAATATGGAACTGCCAGCAATTGTACTTTCTCCTTTTCAACACTGTAATTCATATAAAGTTGATCTGTCTCAGGAACATGACGTCGGATTCCTTTTGCCTTGACTGCAACAAAACCGTTAAATTCCGGTTTCTTCTCTTCCTCAAGACCGTCGCAGATATCCACAGAAAGCTCATCCAGATACTTCCCGTTATCCACTTCTTCCACACAATAAACCACAGGTCCTCTGACAATGGCAGTACGTCCAAGATCATAATGAATCTTTCTGTTTGCACATATAAAACGTGGCTGCATATCAAATTCTGCTTCCAGTTTTGCTTCTTCTGTCCACTGGCGTGTGATATAAGCATATCCTTTTTCTACTTTGTCCGGTATAATTTTCTGACCGTTCAGACACAGTGTATATTTTTCTGCCCATCCCGGAATTCTTAACGCCAGCGTGATCTTATGATCTGTATCTGCCTGAACTTTAAAGCGGATTCTGCCATTCTCCGGATAGGAAGTCTTCTGTACAATACTTAATACACTGTCTCCTACCTGTACTTTTGCATCACCTGCAATATACAGATGCACATTTACCGTATCTTCTGTAGCTGTATAAATATAATCCCACAGACCGCCGATCAGTCTCGCAATATTCGGAGGACAGCATGCGCATGCAAACCATTTCTGTCTTTCCGGTTTTACATGATGACGCTGTGTGTTGTCGTAACATACTTCCGGTACAGATTCCAGCGGATTTACATAGAAAAATCTGTTTCCTTCATAATTCATACCGCCAAGTACTGTATTATAAAGAGCCTGCTCAATCACATCACCGTAAGTGGAGTCTGTCTCTGTCATCATCATACGCTGCGCAAAGAAGATCAGTCCGATAGAAGCACACGTTTCTGAATAATTGGTGTCATTCGGCAGATCGTAATCTTTGGTAAATGCCTCTCCTGAATTAGTAGATCCAATCCCGCCAGTGATATACATCTGACAGTTTACAATATCATCCCATATAGTACGGCATGCTTTAAACAGTTCTTTATCTCCTGTTTTGGCAGCCAGATCTGCCATTGCCGTATACATGTAAACGCCTCTTACTGCATGTCCTACTGCCTTTTTCTGCTCTCTTACAGGACTCTGGAACTGATTGTAGTAGCTGTATGGATACTGATTATAATACTGGTTCGGATCCTCAGTTCTGGCTTTTGCCCAGAAACTGATATGATCTCTTTTTTCAAATTCCTCTTCGAAGAAACGGTTTGTTCCTCTGGTATTGATAAAGTATCCTGCAAGTTTTAAATACTTCTCGTTTCCTGACAGATCATAAAGTTTGATCAGTGCGATCTCTATCTCCTGATGTCCCGGATAACCATGAATCTTTCCTTCTTCCGGTCCGAATACAGTACCCAGATAATCTGCCAGTTTGTATGCTACCTGAATAATTTTTTCTTTTCCTGTTGCTTTATAATAAGCCACTGCACTTTCGATGAAATGTCCTGCACAATATAATTCATGGCATTCCAGCACATCCGTCCACTTTTTGTCCGGCTCCTCGATGGAGAAATAAGTATCCAGATAGCCATCCTCTTCCTGTGCTTTTGCAATCAGATTAATAACAGAATCTGCTTTCTTTTCCAGTTCCTCATCTCTCTCCAGCATCAAAATATTTCCAACTGCTTCAAGCCATTTATATACATCACTGTCCTGAAAAACCTGTCCATAGAAATGTCCTTCCATTTCACCTGCAGCAATGCGCAGGTTATCAATGGCGTGACTTGGTTCTGCATCTTCTCCTCTGTCATTGAGAATATCCCACTGGTACGGGATTACGCTGTTTTTTACCAGATCAATATATCTGTTCCAGAAGGAGTTGCGGATTACGCATTCCCCCTTCTGAAGAATTCTGTTATTTTGCATAGTTTAGATCGTAACCTCCAGTTTGCAGCCTTCCGGCGCAACAATAATGCCGTTTTCTGTATCTTTTACCACGCTGCCTCCTGCAACTGCAGAAACTTTATGCACGTTTCTGAAAAGGTATGTCATTCCCGGATTCTCTTTAGTTGTTTCCAGAACCAGCTTATCTCCTTCTTTTGCAGCGTTTACAGTAAATGCTGTTTCACCTTTATTTGTTACTACTTCACAGGATCCTGTTTCGTTCAGCTCATAAACCTGAATCTGTACATCTTTTTCCAGTTCATAGTCAACAGTCGTATCTTCTGCACCGATCGGAAGCAGTGTATTCTCCCTTACAAATACAGGCAGTGAGAAGAAATCATAATCTTCTTCATACCATCTTCCGCCTTCTTTTACCTCTCCACTTAAGAGATGTGTCCATTTTCCGGCCGGCAGATAATATTCTACATGTCCTTCCTTGTTGAAGATTGGCGCAACCAGAATGCTGTCACCTAACATATACTGCATATCCAGATACTTCACTGCAGGATCATTTGTAAATTCCATGATCATTGCTCTCATGGATGGGATACCTGTCTTATGTGATTTTACAGCCATGGAATACAGATATGGAAGTAATTTTAATTTCAGTTTTGTAAACTTACGGCAAACATCAACAGCTTCCTCATCGAACAGCCACGGTACACGGTAGCTCTTAGATCCGTGGAGACGGCTGTGTGTAGAAAGAAGGCCAAACTGCAGCCAGCGTTTGTATACATCCGGTGCCGCTGTCAATTCAAATCCACCCATATCATGACTCCAGAATGAAAATCCTGATAAAGTAAAGGACAGACCACCTCTTAAACTCTCAGCCATAGAAGCATAGGTCGCAGAGCAGTCACCGCCCCAGTGAACCGGGAACTGCTGTCCACCTGCTGTAGCACTTCTTGCAAAAAGAACTGCTTCTCCTTCTCCTCTTACCTCTTTGAGCAGATTGAATACTGCTTCATTGTAAAGATATGTATAATAGTTATGCATGGAAACAGGATCAGATCCATCATAATATTTCACATCAACCGGAATTCTCTCACCAAAATCTGTCTTAAAGCAGTCAACGCCCATATCAAGTAAAGTTCTCAGCTTATTCTGATACCATTTCACTGCATCCGGATTTGTAAAGTCAACCAGTCCCATTCCCGGCTGCCAGTTATCAATCTGTTTTACACCCATTCCATCTGCGCGTTGCAACAGATATCCGTTCTCCATACCTTCCTTAAAAAATCCTGTACCCTGTGCAATATACGGATTAATCCATACACAGATTTTAAGCCCTTTATCTTTATAGCGCTTCAACATTCCAGGTACGTCAGGGAAAATTCTGGAGTCCCATTCAAAATCGCACCAGTGAAATTCTTTCATCCAGAAGCAGTCGAAATGGAATACACTCAGCGGAATATCTCTGTCTGCCATTCCCTGGATAAAGGAATTTGTTGTTTTTTCATCATAATTCGTTGTAAAAGATGTAGACAGCCATAATCCGAAGGACCATGCCGGCGGCAATGCCGGTTTTCCCGTCAGGTCTGTATAAGTTTCAATTACACCTTTGATGTCATCGCCATAGATTACATGATAGCGGATCTCCTCACCTTTTACGGAGAATCCTACATTTTCAACTTTCTCGCTTGCAACTTCAAAGGAAACATTGTCGCTGTGGTCTACAAATACTCCATAATGTTTGCTTGTTACATAAAACGGAATATTTTTGTAGGAAATCTGAGAAGCTGTACCTCCATCCTCATTCCAGATATCCACTACCTGGCCATTTTTTACAAATGCTGTAAATCTCTCGCCAAGTCCGTATACGCATTCACCCGGATCAAGAGAAAGTTCTGTTACCATATATGGCTGATACTGTGCTGCCATATAATTTGGTTCCGGAAATTTCGTCAGTGTAGCTCTGTCATACTGCATGTATCCCAGATTGCGGAAGCCAATATTTGTAAGAACTTTCCCATCTGCTTCATAAGTGATCTTGAAATCTTTCAAATCTACTCTTACAGTCATTCTTCCGGCTTTCATCATAGCTTCATCTTCTGTGATTTCAACCTCCGTCTCCTGTGAGTCTTCATTCAGCTCATATCTTGGTTCCCCTTTTACATAGCCTTCATAATGATAGCTTCTGACACTGATGATATCTTTACGTACAGAAGTAAATTCTGTAGTAATCGTTCCAACATCCAAAGCACCACCTCTGTCTGTGATTTCTCTGAACGGAGAAACGATTCTCATTCCTCCCGGAATTGCTTCTGCTGTAAATGCCTGCATTGCATAAGATGCATTGGCACGTTCATTTTTCTCCCAATATCCTTCTGTAAATTTCATTTGCTCTCCTTTTCTTTAAAACAATCCTATTTAACGCTCTTTTATAAAGTATAAGGGGAAGAAGCATTGCTTCTTCCCCCAGTTATCATGTTTACATGTTAGTCCTTAGTTTGAAGCCCCGTCAATTTCCTGATATTTCTGTTCAATTGTGCTGATTGTATCTTCTTTAGAAGCACTGCCTTCTACGTACGCCTGCATTGCTTCACCAAATGCCTGGTGATAGCTGTCTGTAGAGTAGATAACTTCAAGAGGAGCTGCACCTTTTTCTTCAACAGAAGCAGAACCCTGTTTGATTACTTCATACTCTGTATCAAAGTCGCCCTTAATAGGAGGAACTACACCTGCAACATCTGTAAACCATGACTGGCCATAATCAGATGTATACCACCAGTTCAGGAAATTAAGAACGATATCTTTATTTTCAGAATCTTTGTTTACACGAAGTGCCTGATCAGATCCTGTGATAACCTGGCAATGAGAAGCATCTTCATCTACCGGATATCCTGCAAATGTAATCTTAAGATCTGGATTAATCTTCATCAGATCAGCTTCAACCCATGCGCCCTGTCCAACCATGATAGCTGCTTTTCCGGCTGCAAGTGCTGCTTCTTCACCACTTAAATCTGTTTCCAGAGGTTTCTGATCTCCGTTGTCTTTTACAAGATCAATAAACTCAAAGAAATTATCAGCAAGAATCGGATAATTATTCAGAGAATCGGATCCGTCTTCAAATCCGGCAACCAGTTTCTGTACATCATCAGATGCTGCATCTGCAAAGTGCTGGAAAATGTGTTTAAATACCCACCATTCAGCATATCCACTTGTAAATGGTGTAATGTCTGCTGCTTTTAATTTCTCTACACAGTCTTTTAATTCTGTCATTGTTTCCGGAACTTTTTCAACACCTGCCTGATCCAGAAGATCCTGATTATAAATAAGTCCGAAGTAGTTTCCTTTGATTGCCACACCGTAGCATCCTTCGCCATTGGCATCTTTCATAGCTGCTGCTACATTGTCGTCCATAGCATCAACCAATGGCTGCCCTGTAAGATCCAGGGAATATTCTTTGTAAGTTTCGATTTCTTTTCCTGATGTGGAGGAGAAGATATCCGGGCACTCACCTGAGTTAAGTTTTGCTTTTAAAAGTGTAGGATAGTCATTCTGTGTTGTCTCATAGTTGATAGTAACACCCGGTTCTACATTTTTGTACTCATCAATCAGAGTTGTGATCGCATCTGCATACTCCGGCTGGGAAATAAACATATAGATCTCGCCTTCGTCATCACCTTCTGCACGAACTGCTACGCTTGAAAACATAGTAGTTGCCATTGCTGCACAAAGCATTACACTGATCAGTTTTTTCTTCATCTTAAAGTCCTCCTTTTGGTTTCATTATTTTTATTTCTGTCCGGCATGAAACTGACCGGTCATTTACATTATAAGTTTAAAATCATCAGCCTTTTACCGCACCTGCAACAACACCCTCTACAATATACTTCTGCAGAAAGATAAAGATAATGATAGATGGCAGTACTGCCAGCACCATAGCCGCCATTGCGTAGTGCCACTGAGTATTGAACTGGCCTACAAATGTATAAGCGGAAAGTACCAGTGTCTTGGTCTCGTTTGAACTGTTGACCATAAGCAGTGGAAGAAGGAAGTCATTCCAGATCCACATTACATCAATTACGATCACTGTAAAAGTTACAGATTTCAAAAGCGGGAAAATGATGGAACGATAGGTACGGAAGGTTCCTGCACCATCGATAAATGCACTTTCATCTAACTCTTTCGGAATCGTTGACATGAAGTTCCCATAAATGAATGCTGCCATAGGAATACCAAATCCCCAGTACTGAATTCCAAGTCCTATCTTACTTCCGGAAAGATTAACGATATTCATAACTTTCAGAAGTGTGATCATGATAGTCTGGAACGGGATCAGCATGGGTGTAGTGATCATAAACTGAGCAAATTTGGTATATTTATTTTTCTTTCTGCTGATGATATAGGCAGACATGGAAGAGAATACGATGATTCCCACAATACCGATCACTGTAATGATCACGTTGTTAAAGAACAGCTTGCCATAGTGCATCTTGTCCATTACATAGCTGTAGTTGCTCCATTCAATCTTACTCGGAAGTGCAATTACATCCATAATAACTTCGCCAAATGGTTTCACTGAGTTGATCACCATCAGAAATACAGGGTAAATATAGATCAACGCCAGAACAAGCATTACAATTGTAAGGATTATCTTTTTCGTTTTCTTTCTCTGGGCCATTGTCATTATAAATCTACCTCCCTGCTATGCATAGCTTTTAATACCAGCTGTGTGATAACCAGGATAATCACAAAGAACACCAATGCCTTGGCAGATCCAAGACCATAATTGTTATTCTGGAAAGCCTCTCTGTAAATATCAAGTGTTACACTGTATGTAGATCCTCCCGGACCGCCTTTGGTAAGTGCCAGGATAATATCAAATACTTTAACTGCATTTGTCAGGGACATAAATACACATGTTGTAATGGACGGTCCCAGAAGCGGAAGTGTAACTTTAAAAAACTTCTTCCATGAAGTAGCACCATCTACTTCCGCTGCCTCCAGTACATCTGTAGGAACTGCCTGAAGTCCTGCAATATACAGAACGATATAAAAACCAAGCGCCTGCCAGATACCTACAAAGGCAACTGCATAAAACGCCAGATGGCTGTCACCCAGCCAGCTGAAATTTAAGAATCCAAGCTGCGTTTTCTCATAGAGTGCTGCAAATCCCTGTGAAAAAATGAATTTCCAAATGAAACCTACAATGGTCATACTCATAATATAAGGAATAAAGAACATACTCCTCATTACGTTCGCAGCCGGAATCTTCTGTACAAGAGCTACCGCTATCGCTAATGCCAGGATATTTACCAGGATCATAAAGATAATCGTATATTTACCGGTAAAAATCAGGCTCTGCATGAAATCTGAAGAACCGCTGAACAATTTCTTAAAATTCTCCAGTCCGATAAACTTTGGAGATTTGGAAATTCCGTTCCACTCTGTAAGGGAATAATAAAGGCTCATTACAAAGGGAATGTAGAATACCAACATTACAAGAAATAATGACGGAACCGTAAAAGCCGCACATTCCAGATATTCTTTTTTCTTTCTTTTCATATCTGTCTGCCCTCCTCTATTCAGTTATTGCAACTTTTGTTACTGTTATGCGTTCAACAGTAACCTTTGTTCTTCCTATACTCCAAAATATACTTGGTTTTATGTTAACTGTCAACATACATTCCCAATTATAAGCATACATTTTTATAGGTTTTCTACATAATCTAATTTATCAATTAAGAACTCATTTTATACATTTTGCCTAATTATCCTCTAAAATCTCATCAGTTTGATGGATTGAAATTGTAAGATTTGCACTAATTTTTCTTTCGTCAAATTGCCAAACGCTGAAAATTATTCAAATTTCGCTGTATATTCTGTCAATTCGCAGAGCAATACTTTTTCTAAACTATAATGCCGACAGATAGCATACTGCTGAAAGCAAAACACACATTAACAGCAGCATTGACACTATCTGTCGGCAAATAAACAACGGAAAAATTTTATGCCTCCGTATATTCGATTTCAAATACTCTTGCGCATGGAACCTTTTCCAGTTTTATGCTTAAAGTTCCTGCTGCTTCATTCCACTGATAAGAAACCGGACGGTTCTGCGGATATGCACAACGTACCTTTACCGCCTTTCCCTTTAACTGTGGAAGTGGTATAATCTGATCTTCTTTTCCACTTCTTCTCCATACAGACAGATACTGTTTCTTTCCTGCATCCAAGCCTAATGCACACCAGTCATCTGTATAATGAGAAGTTCCCAGTGGCCAGTATGGATATGCCCTTTTAATATCATTACGGATTGTCTTGTAATAATCCAGTGCTTCCTTCACCAGCGCCTTCTGTACATCTGTAATTTCTGCCAGATGTCCACTCTGGTGAATTCTGAGAAGAAGTGCATTTACCATGTTGAAAATTGTTTCCTCTTCATCTGCTCCCGACTTCGGATAAGACCATACTGCCGCCTGCTCCATAGTTACTCCAAGAGGAGCATTTGCTGCTATAGTCGCATAACATCTGTAATCTTCCTGGTCACTGGTAGACTGAATACTGTATCTGGAAAGCATCGCATAATCCATACGGAGACCACCACTGGAACAGTTTTCAATGATCAGATCCGGATACTTCTTAAAAATACTGTCCAGCCATTCCAGGTATGCTCTCTCGTGTTCAAGCAGCCCCTCTCCTGCACTTTCTACATCAATTTCAGTTCCAACCCCTGGCTCTATGTTATAATCCATTTTTATATATCCGATTCCATATTCATTAACAAGCCTGTCAATTACGCCAGTTGCATGAGCAATTACTTCTGGCTGGCGGAAATCAAGCTGATATCTGCTTCTGTCAAATACTCTCTTTCCAAATCTGTGGAAAAAGGCTTTTTCCGGCATTTTCTCTACCATCGGGCATTTAATTCCCATAACTTCAAGCTCCAGCCATAATCCCGGAATCATACCCTTAGAACGAATATAGTCAATTACCTCTTTAATTCCGCCTGGAAATCTTTTCCCGGATGGCTGCCATTCTCCAACTGCATCCCACCAGAAACCATCCGCATACCATCCTGCATCAATGCAGAAATATTCACATCCTGCCTTTGCTGCAGCATCAATCAGAGGAAATTCCTTTTCTGTAGTAGGATCTGCCCATAGACAATTCATATAATCATTAAAAATAATTCCGAGATTTTCATTATCTTTATTCTTTCTGCGAATAACTCTTCTGTAACTGGTAAGTTCTCTGGCCATATCTCCCAGATTTCCCGTTACAGCACCTACACCTGCCGGAACTGTTGTAAAACGTTCTCCGGGCTCTAATTTTTTGTGCCAGTGAGAATGAATATCTGTAGGGCCACTGATCTGCAGATACAGATGATTAGTAAGATCACTGATCTCACTATGCCAGGAACCGTTATGTTCAATCTGCCAGAAAATCATACTGTTTGTCTCTGTATTAGAAATATATCCCATAGGAAGGTAATGTTTTGTTGACCAGTTTCCTGTATTTGTCAATTCAAACGCCTTAGAGGAACGTATTGGAATATTAATCTGTGAATTTTCAAGTCCAACCTCCGGAAGAGTATATTCCTGTAAAAGCAGTTCTCTCTGCCAGGAATTATGTATAACACCAATTTTGATCTTTTCATCTCTCGGCAGAACTCCCTCTTTTTCCACTCCATTCAAATTAAATGTAGATACATACTGCAAAATCTGAGTTTCATTTCCTGTATTTTCTACCTCACACCAGGTTCTTACAACTGCAATCCCATCAAAAAACTGAAAGTGATTTACTGCGCGAAGGCCAGATTCCTTATCCTGTGTGATAATCTCCAGCTTTCGTCCTTTTTCATTTCTATAATCATTATGTTCTACATATTGCATTCTATATCCAGGTGCTGTCGCAATATACTTGGTTCCATGTCGTTCATCTGGTCTGTCATAACCTGCTGCCTCCAGCTCCAACAGTTTGAATCCCTGTTCTTCATATTCATCTTTGATCGTGTTTTCATCAAATGTCAGTGCAGAAAAATGCAAAAGCCTTACACAGCCGGTGTCTGCTACTTTCCATACCATATGAATTCCATTTTCCAGAATCTTAAATACCTTCATTTTATGTGTCTCCTTTTTATGCATTCAAATTTTTAATTTTCACGCTTTCTCTCTCTATCAGTTTTACACTGGTTTTATATACATTTTTTTCACATTTCTCGCCGCGTATCAGTTTCAGCAATATATCTACAGCTGTCTGTGCCTTCTCTTCAACATTTACCCGTATTGTTGTCAGACGTGGATAGACAATGCTTGCGAATATATCATCATCCATGCCCGCCACTGAAATTTCTTCCGGAACCTTAACATGATTTCTGTGCAGAAATGAAATCATTTCTGCAGCATTTACGTCTGTAGAAAAAAACAGTGCCGTATCTGTTCCTACATATTTAAGAAAATCTTCATAGCATTTCTCTCTCTGGGTATAATCTTTTGGCAGACGTTTCTCTTCAAGAAGTACCTTATAGTCTGCTTCTCTTACCGCTTCCCGTACACCTACAAACCGGAGATGATCTGCCCCATGGTTAACATTTGCCAGATATACAATTCTCTTTACACCCTGGCCGATCAGATAACGTCCCATTTCTTTTCCGCCATTTTTATCCTCAGATGTAATCTGATAATAAACTTCATCTCCTTCCGGCATTTCGTCCATATCAATAGAAACAATCGGTATATCCGATAAACCTGCTATTTTTTTCAGATGTCTGTATGGCATGGAAATTGTGATAATACCATCCACATTCCATCCCACAGTCATCTTCTCAATTTCTTCTACATTTTTATCAGAGAAAATCATAATATAATATCCATTTTCTCTTAACAGTCTTTCCAGGTTTCCCAGCATATTTCCATAAAACGGAGTTTCGTATGCAGATCCTCTTGCAAACTCAGGTGTAGTAATAAGAATACAGATAATCCTGGAACTTCTGTTTGTCAGAGCATTCAGACCGAGCCTCGGAATATAATTATTCTCTGCCAGAAGCTTCTCTACCTTTTCTATCGTCTGTTCTGAAACCCTGGCATTCTTTTTGTGAAGTACATTGGACACTGTAGTAGTGCTCACTCCGGCCATTCTTGCAATCTCTTTTATTGTGACCATAAAATACCTCCTCTTTTATGAGTCCAGTATAATATATATTGCAGTGAAATAGCTATAGAAATCTGATTTTTGTATTTGTCAGGCAGATATTCCTTTACCGTTCACTCTTTTCTCTGTAACGAAAGCAAAATTTATTGCAAATTGCCTGCGGCAACACAATTGGGGCTTGTATATCTCAGAATCTTAACGTATTCATAACACCCCCTTGCATAAATCCCCGCCTTTGTGTTAATATTCTCCAAAAATAAAAGTGTTACTGTTTTCAGCAACACTCAATACATATCTGCAATGTGCAGAGAATCTGCCTGTATTACTTCACAGGTAAACTACAAATTATTTACAGTATAATGTCAGGCTTACTATTACTCATCCGCCTTTCTACTTACTCATACTAAATCAGGAGGTAACAACCATGTGTACAGCAGCAACTTACAAAACAAAAGATTTCTACTTCGGAAGAACCCTTGATTATGAATTTTCATACGGTGACGAAATCACTATCACACCGAGAAACTATTCATTCCAATTCCGCCATTCAGATAAATCTCTGAGCAACCACTATGCCATCATCGGCATGGCACACGTAGCCGGAGACTATCCCCTCTACTACGATGCCATCAATGAAAAAGGTCTCGGCATAGCAGGACTGAATTTCGTAGGAAACGCTGCCTATGCTGATCCTGTATCCGGCAAAGAAAACGTAGCTCAGTTTGAATTCATCCCATGGATTCTCAGTCAGTGTGCCACCTTAGAAGAAGCCCGTCAAAAACTCTCCACCATGAACCTCACCAACACCCAGTTCAGCGAAAATTTCCCTTGCGCCCAACTTCACTGGATCCTCGCAGATGCCTCAGGCTGCCTCGTCATCGAATCCATGAAAGACGGCCTCCACATCTACGACAATCCGGTAGGTGTCCTTACCAACAATCCGCCATTCCCACAGCAGATGTTCCAGCTCAACAACTACCAGTCCCTTTCTCCTCGTCAGCCGGCAAACACCTTTGCTCCAGGATTAGAACTTCAGTCCTACAGCCGCGGAATGGGAGCCCTTGGCCTCCCGGGAGATCTCTCCTCAGCCTCCCGTTTCGCCAAAGTCGCCTTTACCAAAATGAACTCCATATCCGGTAAAACCGAATCCGAAAGCGTCAGCCAGTTCTTTCACATCCTCGGCTCCGTAGACCAGCAGCGAGGCTGCTGCGAAGTAGGCGAAGGCAAATACGAAATCACCCTCTACACCTCCTGCTGCAACACAACAAAAGGCATCTACTACTACACCACATACGAAAACCACCAGATATCAGCAGTAGACATGACCCATGAAAACTTAAACTCCACCACCCTGATCCGCTACCCAGTTCTCACAGAACAGAACATCCATTTTCAGAATTGATTTCAATAAATAACCCTATTTACTAAAAAATAAATTTCGCCAAAAGAACCTCAATATAAAACAAGTAATAAAACTAAACAATAAATCCCCCATACCCGAAACACCCTAACTCCATCCCACAATCCCCCACCTAACCAATACCGAAAAAAAGCCACCGCAAACACGCGGTGACTTTTTTGACCCAACCTGGCGAATCCGCCAAGTTAATAACCTTTCACATAAAAAAACTCGCGCTCCTAAAAAGAAGCGCAAGGGGTGTCCAGAGGGGACGCTGCTCAAGCGTCCCCTTTGGGGTTTTCCTCACATTTATCAAAATGCTAAATCTCTTTATGACTCGTAACTCGAAGTCGTGCCATAGCTCTCGACAGAGCCAGCTGATTCATATGATACTCCTGAATACTCTGCTTCTGTCTCAGCTGCTCCTCAGCTCTCTCCTTAGCTTCCTGCGCACGGCGGATATCAATCTCCTCCGGGCTCTCTGCTGTTAAGCAGAACAGCTTCGCACGGTTATTGATCATCTCTACAAACCCACTGCTCACAGCCAGCACATGCTTCGTACCATCCGCTTCCTCAAAGCGCATCTCGCCCGGAATAATGGCCGCAACAATATTCTCATGCTGAGCCAGAAAAGCCTGCTCACCATCAACAGCCGGGATTGTCAGGGTTTTGGCACGTCCTGCAAACGCCAGCTTATTAC
>CAJLTE010000003.1 GCA_905209435.1 uncultured Blautia sp.
CCCTATGAAGTACGAATGCACCTCTAAACTGAGAAGCGGTGTAACCAGGTTCAAGATTACGAACGAGCTTCGCGAGTTTCGCAATTACCTATGTTTTTTATACTTTCCTAAAAAATGTACTGTTCGGAAGTTGATTCAGAGGAGTGGATGCAGTGAACAGTATTGATGGATTTACTGTCTGATTATTTGCTGACCCGCGCTGTCAGAAATAAAGCAAATAGCAGTCCATAAATAGAGTTGTAAAATGTGCACAAAATTACGATTGACGTCTTCGCGATGGTATTATATCATTGACATAGAAACGAATCAAATTCATAGTTTTTATATGATGATTGAAAATAATTCATAGATAGGAGAAACGAAAAGATGGAGATACGCCAGTTACAGACATTTGTGCAGGCGGCACAGCTTGAGAGTTTTTCAAAGACAGCAGAGATGCTGGGATATTCCCAGTCTGCGATCACCGTACAGATGCGGCTTCTGGAAACAGAGCTGAACACCAGGCTGTTTGACCGTATGGGAAAGAGAGTAGTCCTGACACCTCAGGGCAGAGAATTTCTGAAATCCGCGAATAAAATTCTCTATGAAGTAAACAAGGCAAGTAAGTCTATGAATGAGGACAGAGAACTGACGAATCCTCTTCATGTAGGAACTATAGAATCATTATGTACCGCTAAATTTCCAAGAATTCTGAGCGAATTTCATTCTCTCCATCCACGGGTAAATCTGCAGATCACTATTGATTCTCCGGAGAAACTGATCCGTATGATGGAGCATAATGAACTGGATTTGATCTACATACTCGATACACCGAGATGGGATGAGAACTGGGTAAAAGTTATGGAACTGGCGGAACCTGTAGTGTTTGTTGCATCTGCAGCATCAAAGTTTGCCGGAAAAGACAGACTGGTTTTGGATGATATCCTGCAGGAGCCTTTTTTCCTGACAGAGAAACATGCCAATTACAGACAGGCGTTGGATCAGCAGCTTGCCCTGCGCAGACAGTCTATTTCGCCGGTTCTGGAAATCAGTGATACTGCATTTATCATCCGTACGCTGGAATTGAATCAGGGACTTTCATTTCTTCCATACTTTGCGGTAGAGCAGGATATCTATAAACACCGGATCACTACACTGGATGTAAAAGATATCCATATATCCATGTACAGACAGATCTTTTATCACAAGAATAAATTCCGTACCAGAGAGATGGAAGAGTTTATCAGACTGGCAGATAAGAGAAGTTAATATTAACAAAAATTAATGTAAAAAATAAGAAAACAGGGTTGCTTTTTCGCTGTAAGGCGGTTACAATAACAATGCAAATTGAAAATAATTTTAACAATGCTGTTTACAAAAATAAGAAACAGTATAAATTTGCTGTTCAGACTCAGATTTCCGAAAACAGGAGAGAATGTTCTGAACCATAAAATTTAAAGAAAAGGCAGGTGGAACAGAATGGATAATTGCGATTCTCATGGGCGAAGTAGTAGCACAGGATCTGAAATAAAAAGAGTATATGAGTATAGCAGCCGTTCTGTTCTGCTGTAGTCATATATTTTCACGTCTTTTTAATTTCGTATCCTGTATTATGAAATTCCCCGAATCATGCAATTACATATTTGTGCAGTGAATAAACAGTAAGTGATGGTTAATGACTTACTATTTGTTGTGCTGAAAAATGCATAGAAAAAGTGGCAGTAAACGTAGCAAATATGACAGACTGCTTTCTTTTCGTGCGCATTTTAACGTAGATTTTCGGTTGCTGGAAATAAAATAACAGCAATGATTTTTGCGTCTTTATGTACAAAAAACGGAGGAAGAAAAGATGGAGAAAAGAGTACAGGATTATTCAAAAGAGATCCTCAAGATCATCCGCAGCAACACCTCTCCGGCTGTTATGGCAGCAAGACTGCAGGATTATCATGAGAACGACCTGGCGGATGTGATGCCGGAACTGACTGTGCAGGAGCGATACAAAATGTACCGTATTCTGGACACTGATATGCTCTCCGATATCTTTGAATACACAGATGAGGAGAATGCAGTAGAGTATCTGAATGAAATGGATGTAAAGAAAGCAGCAGCTATTTTATCCAGAATGGAGACAGATGCTCTGGCAGATATATTAAATAAACTTGAGAAAACAAAAAAGAAAATACTGATCGATCTGTTAGAACCAGAGGTTCGTCGTGACGTAGAGATGATCGCATCTTTTGATGATGATGAAATTGGAAGTCGTATGACAACGAACTTTATTGTGATCACAGACAAGCTGACGGTGAAACAGGCGATGAGCAGTCTGATTGAGCAGGCGGCAAAGAACGATAACATTTCTACGATTTTCGTAGTAACAGAGCAGCAGAAATTTTATGGAGCGATTGATCTGAAGGAACTGATCATTGCAAGACGGGATGACCTTCTTGAGAACCTGGTAGTGACTTCCTATCCTTATGTGTATGCAGAGGAGAATATCGATGATTGTATCGAAGATTTGAAGGATTATTCTGAGGACTCCATTCCGGTTCTTGATAATGATAATCAGCTTCTTGGCGTTATCACATCAGCAAGTATTATTGACCTGGTTGATGATGAAATGGGTGATGATTATGCGAAGCTGGCCGGTTTGACTGCAGAGGAAGATTTAAAAGAACCACTGAAAGAGAGTATGAAGAAACGTATGCCGTGGCTGGTGATTTTGCTTGCGCTTGGAATGGTTGTTTCTTCTGTAGTAGGACTTTTTGAACAGGTGGTAACTTCACTTCCGATCATTATGTGTTTCCAGTCCCTGATCCTGGACATGGCAGGTAACGTAGGTACACAGTCTCTGGCTGTAACTATCCGTGTTCTGATGGATGAATCTCTGACAGGTAAGCAGAAGCTGGAACTGGTATGGAAAGAAATGCGTATCGGTTTGTGTAATGGCAGTCTTTTAGGTTTCTTTTCTTTTGTGCTGATTGGGCTGTATATTTTCCTGTTTAAGGGAAAGACACTGATGTTTGCTTATGCGGTTTCGGGATGCATTGGTATATCACTGTTGCTGGCAATGCTGATCTCCAGTGCAGTAGGTACCTGTATTCCACTGTTCTTTAAGAAAATTAATATTGATCCTGCAGTAGCTTCTGGTCCGTTGATCACTACTATAAATGACCTTGTGGCAGTTGTGACTTATTATGGACTGAGCTGGGTACTTTTGCTTGAAGTGCTGCATATGGCGGGATAATTAAGAATAATATAATAAAGAGGATGATTTTGTTTGTCCAGATGGGAGTCCGGTGTATGTTGTGAGACATATGCCGGATTTTTTGTCGCTGAAGCGACCCGCCGCAGGTGGAGAATCCTGCAAGCCGGATTCTTTTTTGATAAATTGGAAAAACCAGGTGACAAAAGCCTTTAAATAATGCACTATAAAGTATAGTTCAAATAAAAATATGATGAGACATTTACCAGAGAAAAGCGGTTTGGAAGGAGAATCTACTACATTGATAAAAACATATTATGGAGAAGGATTATTTGATAATAAACAGGGTGTGATGTTTACAGAGAATATAGAAGCGGAGATTCGTACTATTCTTATTGAAAACCATGGCGTGGGGATTATGGGAGGGGTTTACAGTGAAGGATTGCCAATTTGTATGTTCAGTGAACTGATGGTGGAGATGCTGGGGTATGATTCGGCAGAGGAGATGAAGCAGAATACCAGAAGTAAACTGCTGAAGATGATTTCACCGTATCAGAGAAAATATTTTTTAGAGAAGGTATTTGCAGAGAAAACAAGGGCCGGAAATATGCACATGTTTACAAAAAATGGTGATAAATTGTGGGTTCGATTTATTAAGAGAAACTGCCAGTTTTCCGATGGAAAAGAGATGTGGATCATCTCAGTTTGTAGCATGGATGAAGTATTCCCGGCAGAGAAAGAAATCATCCATATAAATGAGAAACTGGGTCTTGCAAACCTGGAACTGGAGCAGCAGAAGCTGGAATTGCAGAAAGCCTATGCCAGGGCAAATCTGGAAAATAAATCCAAATCGGAATTTCTTGCAAGAATGAGTCATGACATCCGTACTCCGATCAACGGAATCCTGGGACTTCTGGAAATGTCCGACAAATACGCAGATGATGTAGAACGTCTGAAAGAGAATAGAGAGAAAGAAAAAACAGCAGTGAAACAGCTTCTTTTGCTGATTAATGACGTTCTGGATATGAGTAAGCTTGAGAGTGGTGAAATACAGCTTTATGAGGAGCCATTCAATGTAAATGAGCTTTTAGAACATTGCATAAAAATTGTTTATGTTCAGGCAGAGGAGTATCATGTCAGGATAACGAACTGTACTCCGGAAGGACTGAAGGAGCCTTATGTGGTAGGAAGTTACATACACGTAAGCCAGATTCTTACCAATATTCTTTCAAATGCAGTAAAATATAACAGACGCGGCGGGAGTATTATGGTGGACACCAGAGAGATTTTTCGTGACAATGAGAAGATTTCTATCCGTTTTACCATCGCAGATACAGGAATCGGAATGAGTGAAGAATTCCAGCAAAAAATGTTCGAACCTTTTACTCAGGAGAACGAAGAAATAAGAGAAAAATATTCAGGAACTGGTCTGGGAATGTCTATTGTGAAGAGGCTCATTGATAAAATGAACGGAAATATTGAGGTACATAGTAAGAAAGACAGAGGAACTTCTTTTGCAGTTACCATTCCATTTAAAATTGACAGCAAACATCAGGAAGAAGTACCTGCGGAGAATGCTGAACCTGCAGAAATCCATGGAAAGAGACTGCTTCTGGTAGAAGATAATGAACTAAATCAGGAAATTGCGCAATTTCTTTTGACAGAGGCAGGAGCAATGGTAGATATTGCCTGGAATGGAAAAGAAGCAATAGAAGCTGTCAGCAAAGCAAATGCCAGAGGAAAGAAATACGATGCAGTTCTCATGGATATCATGATGCCAGTAATGAATGGCTATGAGGCAACAAAAGCTATTCGCCAGATGGAAAAAGAAAAAGGCGATGATCCCCACGTGCCGATCATTGCCATGACCGCCAACGCTTTCGTAGAAGACGCCGCCAGATGCCGTGAAGCTGGAATGGATGCCCATGTGGCAAAACCGCTGGATATCAATCGTATCATAACAGTCATTGACAGGTACACAAGGTAAATGCAATAAAGTATAACAGTCTGCCGAATATAATGACGAATTACCCATTCTGTATCTGAAATTTACAGATATGCCTGAAAGTAATAGAAGTTAATGTGAAATAGGTATTAGACATAGAAGAATAAATGGTTTTGCATTACGATAGTTTTCATAGTGTGAAGCCATTTTTTTGTTTGTGAAGTTTTCAGATTTTGTAAAGACATGACTGTATTTTATGTTGTACAATTAAAACGTATTTGTTAGAGAGAAAGGAAAGAAAATAAATGAATTATACAGGTGCGATTTTTGACATGGATGGTCTTATGTTCGACACGGAGAACATCTATCAGGAGACATGGAATGAACTGGCAGCAGAGAATGGTGTAACACTTGGTAAAGACTTTGTTGCAGATATCTGCGGAACCAGCGGGGCGCATATGTGCAGAGTGATCGAGAAACATTATGGTGTTGCAGACGGAAGTATGATTATGGAAGAATGTATGAAACGCGTCCGTCAGAAACTCAAAGTCTATGTACCGAAGAAACCGGGAATCGACAGAATACTCAAAGCCTTTCATGACAGAGGTGTTCGCCTTGCAGTAGCAAGCAGCAGTTACCCGGAACAGATTGAGAGCAATCTCAGACTGGCGGGAGTAAGGGAATACTTTGATGCTGTTGTCAGCGGGAAATCAGTCGAACATGGAAAACCTGCACCTGATATTTTTCTTCTCGCAGCAAAACAGATTAAATGTGCTCCAGAAACCTGCTATGTTTTCGAAGACAGCGAAAACGGTATCCGTGCCGGTAAAGCCGCAGGATGCACCGCAATCATGATCCCGGATGTTCTGGCACCATCTGAAGAAATCAGAAAAATTGCAGATAAAATTTATCATAGTCTGGATGAATTTACAGAAGAAATACTGGAAACAAATATATAAATAACCAAACAGGAGAATAAACTTATGATATTATGGGCGGTGCTGATGGCCGTGCTGTTTATAGCATTTATCGGTGGAATCTTCTATCTTATTGGCAGATTACGAAAATTTCAGTGGATGCGTAAAGCAGCAGGCGGCAAAAAGAAACTGGAAATTTTGCTTGGAGCAGTAATCGTGATCATCCCGGCAGCAATCGTCTGGGTTGCATGGGGGCAGATGAATGCAATTATCTGTATTCTGCATCTGATCGTATTCTGGGCAGTAAGTGACGGTATTTTTGCATTAGTGAAAAAATCGCGAAAGAAAGAATTCAAAAGATACTATGCAGGAATCACAGCAATTGTATTTACGATTGTTTATCTGACAGCCGGATGGTATGGTGCACATCACGTATGGGAGAAAAATTATACCATAGAAACAGATAAAGCAGTAGGAAATTTCCGTGTTGCGCTTCTTTCCGATTCCCACACAGGAACCACATTTCACGGTGACGGTTTCTCAGAACATATGAAAGAAATCGGGAAACAAAATCCTGATGTAGTGCTGGTGGCTGGAGATTTCGTAGATGACGATACCACAAAAGAAGATATGATCCGCTGCTGTCAGGCTTTAGGTGAAATGAAGACAACTTATGGAGTTTACTATGTATTCGGAAACCATGACAAAGGCTATTATCCATCTGATTACAGAGGATACACAGGTGATGACCTGATTGCAGAACTGGAAAAGAATGGTGTAACAGTTCTACAGGATCAAAACGTACTCATTGATAACAGAGTTTACATCATCGGCAGACAGGACCGTTCCGAAGATGTAGAAAAAGGAAAGGGCAGAGCAGATATGGCAACACTGACGCAAGACTTGGATGACAGCAAATTCTCCATTGTCATGGATCACCAGCCAGCTGACTATGAAGCCCAGGCAGCATCCGGCGTAGATCTGGTAGTATCCGGCCACACCCACGGCGGCCAGCTCTTCCCACTCATGAACATCGAAAACCTCACAGGACTCGGCGGCGATGACAAAGTCTACGGCTACGAAAAAAGAGGCAACACCAACTTTATCGTAACCTCAGGAATCTCCGACTGGGCCATCAAATTCAAGACAGGATGCAGATCGGAATATGTGCTGATTGACATTCAAGGCAAGTGAATCAAAAATTAATCTAAAAATACGCTTTCTCAGAGAAAATCTCATCCGGAAAAGCGTATTTTTTGAATAGAAACATGAAACAAAAAATTCATTTGAGGTTATTTCAGACGGAATCAGGCGTTCAGCTCATTTCTGCGTTTATATTCTTCACCCCAAGCCCACATCGCATCCATGATCGGCTTCAGACTATATCCAACATCTGTTAAAGTATATTCCACCCGCGGAGGCACTTCCGCATAAACCTTACGGGTAAGCAGCCCTGATTCTTCCATCTGGCGAAGCTGGGAAGTGAGAACTTTCTGACTTACATGTCCGATAGATTTCTTCAATTCACCGAAGCGCTTCGTCCCCTGCAGAAGATCACGCAGGATCAGAACTTTCCACTTATCACTGATCAGAGTCAGTGTTGTTTCTACCGGACATGCCGGGAGTTCTTTTACTGAAGATTCAGTTTTATCTTTAATATTTTCCATGAAAACCTCCATTTTACACAATAGTATCCTTTAGGTAACTACACCACTTTATTGTGCTTACTTTACGATTGATACTTATAGATTTATTATAGAGTCATCGAAAGGGAAAAGCAATCATAAAAAAACGAAACACCTTTCAATCTCATAAATAAAGTGTTTTTCTACCGTATAAACAACGAGATGGACAAGCACACGACCAAAGAAAATTATGGAGGATTTTAAAATGAAAAAAGTAGTAGAATTTTTAAACGAGAACCCGGTACAGTATCTTGCAACAGTAGGACGTGACGGAAAAGCAAAATGCCGCCCATTCATGTTCGCAGGCGAACTTGACGGTAAATTATGGTTCTGCACAAACAATCAGAAAGACGTATACAAAGACATGCAGCAGAACCCGGAAATTGAAATTTCCGTATCCAGCCCGACTTACGCATGGATCCGTCTGAACGGCAAAGCAGTATTTGAAAATAACATGGAAGCAAAAGAAATGTGCATTGCAAATCCAATCGTAAAAGGCCAGTATCAGACAGCAGACAACCCGATCTTCGAAGTATTCTATCTGGAAAATCCACATGGTGTGATTGCTGATTTTTCCGGTAACCCGCCATATGAATTCTAAATCATTTATGCTAAGATGAGTATATACATAGAATTGTCGGAGCTGCTTTTGCAGTGAAGCAATTCGTTGGTATCATATCAGGTGAAGATAAAATGATTTTAAAATTTGATATTCATAATACAGCGAAGTGGAATATCTCTGCTTCGCTGGAAATAGTTAAGTCATGGAAATTTCAGAAAAGGAGAGCATTCATCATGAACAAAAATGATTACCTGAGAATCCTGGTAGAACAGATTCACTCAACCACCATCGCCACTATCGGTACAGACGGTCATCCACAGACCCGCGTGATCGACATGATGCTTTGGGATGAAAACGGAGTATATTTCCTCACTGCAAAAGGAAAGGCATTCTACACCCAGCTGATGGAACAGAAATATATTGCGTTGTCAGCCACAAAGGACAAGCTCTCTGTTTCCTTACGCGGCAAAATCCAGAACATTCATCATGAGAAATTGGACGAAATTTTTGAGAAAAATACATACATGCAAAGTATCTATCCCGGGGATACCAGAACCGTTCTGGAAGTATTTAACATATATGAGGCAGAGGGTGAATTCTTTGATATCAGTGATCCATCCCATATCAAAAGAGATCACTTTACATTGGGAAGCCCAACAGAAATAAAGTCCGGATACGAGGTAACAGACTTCTGTATTGGATGTAAACTATGCTATTCTGTCTGTCCTCAGAAGTGTATTGATACGGAAAAAATTCCGGTAGAAATTAACCAGAATCACTGCCTGCACTGTGGAAGATGCGCAGAAATCTGTCCGAAGCAGGCAATCAAAAAGAGAGGTTGATACGTTATGAATCAAAGTGAAAAACGAATTTATCTGATTCAGGAGCTGTTAAAAGAAAGCGATGAATACAACAGAATTACTATTCCGCAGAAAACAGAAGACCAGAAATTACTTCTCCGTGGTCTTATGAACATTCGTCCTCCAAGACGAACCAATGCAGATTTTCAGAAGATACAGGATTCTTATTTAATTGAAGAAACTATGAAAAAAGGCATTGTAAAACTGGAAGAATTAACACCGATCCAACCAGGAATTTATGTATGGCAGGGCGATATTACAACTCTGCAGTGCGATGCGATCGTAAATGCGGCCAACAGTGGAATGACAGGATGTTATGTTCCGAACCATCGCTGTATAGACAACTGCATCCATACATTTGCAGGCACACAGCTTCGTTTGGACTGCGCAGAAATAATGCACAGACAGGGACATGAAGAACCAACCGGACAGGCAAAAATCACACCGGGTTATAATCTCCCGTGCAAATATATTCTGCATACCGTCGGCCCGATCATTCGCGGAAGAGTGACTACAGACGACTGCAGATTACTGGCATCCTGCTACCGTACCTGCCTGGAACTTGCCTCAGAAAACAATCTGGAAAATGTGGCGTTTTGCTGTATTTCAACCGGAGAGTTCCATTTTCCAAATGACAAAGCAGCAGAAATCGCAGTAACAGAAGTCAGAGCATTTTTACAGAAAAAAACAAGCGTAAAGAGGGTAATATTCAATGTTTTCAAAGACCTTGATAGAGAAATCTACGAAAGACTACTCAGCACAGATCGATCAGTTAAAACAGAAAATAAATGATGCAGATGCAGTGATCATAGGTGCAGGAGCAGGTCTCTCTACATCAGCGGGATTTACTTATTCAGGAGAAAGATTTACCAGATATTTTTCTGATTTTATAAATAAATATGGATTTCAGGACATGTATTCCGGTGGTTTTTATCCCTTTGATTCGCTGGAAGAACACTGGGCATACTGGAGCAGATATATCTATATCAATCGCTATATGGATGCACCGAAACCTGTATATTCAGTTCTGTATAATCTGGTAAAAGACAAAGACTACTTTGTACTTACCACCAATGTAGATCATTGCTTCCAGAAAGCTGGATTTGACAAACACCGACTGTTCTACACACAGGGCGATTACGGACTATTCCAGTGCAGTACACCATGTCATCAAAACACTTATGATAATGAAGTTGTGATTCGTCAAATGATAAAGTCACAAGGATTCAGTATTGTCAATGACAGATTAATTGAAGACTCTCAAAAGGATATAAAAGAAGTGAAAATGCTGATCCCGCCGGAACTCGTACCTCATTGCCCGCAGTGCGGCTGCCCAATGACCATGAACTTACGCGCAGACAACACTTTTGTAGAAGATGAGGGGTGGCATCAGGCAGCATTCCGATATGAAGACTTTCTCCGCCGCCATAAAAATCTCAACATCCTGTTTCTTGAACTGGGCGTAGGCTATAACACCCCTGGCATCATCAAATACCCTTTCTGGCAAATGACCGACAAATGGGAAAACGCCACCTATGCGTGCATCAACGCCGGAGACGCAGTAGCTCCTGAAGAAATCAAACAGAAATCTATCTGTATTAATGGCGATATCGGGTCTGTTATCTCTCAATTAAAATAAATAGTTGTATTCAGATTGTCTGCAGCGGGTATTCATTCTGGACATTCCATTCGTATTATGTCATACTTGATACAGAAACATCAATTACAAATGAACAGGAGACATCAACACAATGTTAGATGAGAAGGTATATCAGAATTACATAGGAATCCTGAAAGAAGAAATGGTTCCGGCAATGGGGTGTACGGAGCCGATCGCACTGGCATATGGTGCGGCCAGAGCCCGTGAAGTTCTTGGAAAAGAACCAGAATATATCATTGCCAGATGCAGCGGAAATATCATAAAAAATGTTCGCTGCGTTATCATTCCGAACTCCGGTGGGTTAACCGGAATTGAGGCAGGTGTAGTCCTTGGCGCAGTAGCCGGTGACGCATCGCTGAATATGGAAGTTCTTTCAAAAGTAGACGAATCCGGAAGAAGGCGCTGCCGTGAACTTCTGGACAAAAAGATATGCAAAGTAGAACTTCTGGATTCTCCGGTAGTTTTGCATTTTATCATAGAAATGCAGGCAGGGTATGATACAGTAAGCCTGGAAATCAAGTACGATCATATTAACGTAACAAAAATCGTAAAGAACCAGGAAGTTCTGCTTGATGCAGATCACAAAGCCAGTGAAACTCCGGCTGCAGCAGACAGAACACTGCTCAATCTTGAGGACATCAAAGCATTTGCAGACACTGTAGAGCTCGATGATGTCAAAGAAATCGTAGATAATCAGATCCGCAGCAATATGGCAATTGCTCATGAGGGAATGACAGGAAAATATGGCCTTGGAATCGGTCGCGTGATCCGTGAAACCTATTCCAACGACATGCTTACAAAAATGCGTAGTCTTACAGCCGCAGCATCCGAAGCCAGGATGGGTGGATGTGACATGCCTGTAGTCATCAATTCCGGAAGCGGAAACCAGGGAATTGCCTGTTCTGTACCGTTAATTGTTTATGCAAGAGAAATGGAACTTCCGGATTATGTACTTTACCGTGCTCTGGTATTTTCAAACCTCTTAACTGTATACCAGAAACAGTACATCGGCAAGCTTTCCGCATTTTGTGGTGCAGTATCTGCATCCTGTGCAGCCGGTGCCGGCATCACTTATATGGTAGGTGCTGACCTCTCCGTGATCAAAAAGACCATAGAGAATACCCTTGCCAACATTCCGGGAATCATCTGCGACGGAGCTAAAATCTCCTGCGCAGCCAAAATTGCAGCCAGCCTTGACGCTGCATTTCTGGCGCACCATCTTGCCATGAATGGTCAGTCTTATGCTCCATATACCGGAATTCTTCAGGAAGAAGCCGGAGAAACTATCAGCTGCGTAGGTCAGATCGGAAAAGAAGGAATGAAAGAAACAGACAAAGAAATCCTGCGTATCATGTTGGAGAGTGTCTGATCATACAAGGAGACAGGAATGTTGTTTCCAGATAAATTGCGAAACGATTATTGAGTTATGAGCAAGTAGCGAAGCGGATTGCGAATATCCGATTGACTATAAAATAAAAAAGACCAGTACATTCAGAATTATTTTTCTTCTGAATGTACTGGTCTTTCTGATTATCTTATTTCAAAAAAGTAACTGATACATCGTTTTATGCAGCTGCTTTCGCCTGTTTCTGTTTCTTAAATGTCTGAACACCCTCAGCCACAAGGAAAAGTGCCAGAATAGCCATTGCTGCGGCAAAAATAAGCTGGAACCAGTCGCCCCACAGAGCCTGTCCTGCACCGATCATAACAATCTTATTCTTTACAGTGATAAGCAGGCTGCAGAGTGTTGCAGCAAGCATAAATACCATCGGTACATAGAACATTTTATTATTTTTACCTGCCTGTCCAAGCCATGCACATACAGCCATAAGAGCAATACCAGCCAGAAGCTGATTGGCAGCGCCAAACAGTCCCCAGATCTGACTTAATGACAGACCACCAAGGATACATCCGATCACAACAAGGAAAGTAGTACCTACCAGCGGATGAGCCAGGAACTTACGTACTCCTGTTGCGTCTTTCCATGTTTTCTCATCTTCTTTCAGGAAAAGTTCTGAGAACAGAAAACGTCCCAGACGTGTTCCTGTATCCAGAGAAGTCAGCGCAAATACGGATACAGCCAGAGTTAAAAGTGCATAAATTGTATTGTAAGCAGAAGAGCCCTCATCAGAGAACATTGTTGCAATACCAGCCGCAAATGCTGCCGGAGGACCACCAAAAGCTCCGCCTGTATATTTATCAAATACCATACCAACAGCAATCAGAGCAACGATACCAAGTGCAGATTCGATCAACATGGAACCATAAGCAATTGGTTTTGCATTCTTTTCGTTATCCAGCTGTTTGGAAGAAGTACCTGTAGCGATCAGGCTGTGGAATCCTGAACATGCACCGCAGGCAACCGTGATAAACAGTGCCGGGAACAGAGTTCCGATTGAGGTATTCCATCCTGTAAATGCCGGAATATTAAAGCTTGCACGTCCTGTAAATCCGCATACAAAGATACCAAGAAGAGCAAGGAGCATCATACCGTAAAGCAGAAAACTGGAAAGGTAATCACGTGGCTGCAGCAGGATCCATACAGGAACCAGGGACGCAACTGCGATATACACACCGATAAATACGATCCATTCTGTACGTGTCATAACAAAACCAAAGTTCAGACCAATAATAACGATAGCAACAATACCAATGATGCCTCCGATCGTTGCCGGAAGTGTACCCACTCCAAGACGGTTTGTTATGTATCCATAGATAACTGCCAGAACAATAAATAATAATGAAATCATAGCAGTAGTCTGATTTCCGGATGGAGAACCAGTCACTCCAAATCCGCTTTCACTCATAAAAGTACCGGCAACAACGTTAACGAAAGAAGCGATTACCAGAATAAGAACCAGAAGTGCAAAGATTGTAAAGAGTCTCTGGGCTCTGCGTCCCATAGAATCACGGATGATCTCACCTACAGATTTACCTTTATGACGGATAGATGCAAATAAAGAACCGAAATCCTGAAGTCCGCCGAAGAAGATACCTCCGATGATGCACCACAGAAATACCGGTACCCATCCGAATACTGCTGCCTGGATTGGTCCGTTGATCGGGCCGGCACCTGCGATAGATGAAAAATGGTGTCCCATAAGGACTGCCGGTTTTGCTGCAACATAATCAACACCATCTTCCATTTCTACAGCAGGTGTTGATTTTTTCGGATCAATGCCCCATTGTTTTGCAAGCCAAGAGCCGTAGCCTACATAACCGATCAGGAGCAGAATGATCGCTGCTACAATAATTAATATAGCTGTCATGTTTTTTCTCCTTTTCCCCTGTGTAATAAGACTTATGTGAAGTCTATACCATTATTTTGCCAAAGAGCTTTTTCATAGAACGCCCCTGTGCATTACAGAGCTGATTTCCGTTGGAGAGATCAGCCACAAACAGGCGGTAATGACTGAAACCGTAGAGACTCATGCGGTAACTTTTATAATGTTTCAGTTTCGGCACAGCTCTTGCGGCATCTTCAGCTACGGAAGAAGCGAGAATGATCAGTGAAATATCTGTATTCCGGTGATTAGAGTGAGGACGTACACGGGAAACTCCTATTTCCCAGGCAGCAGTATCCAACTGCTCCAGAAGTGTACGGTCCAGGTTATCTACAGAAGCAAAAAATACATATTCGTTAGATTCTGCCTCTCCGATCCGGGCACTCTTTACCAGAAAATAGGCATCATTATGAGAGTGAAAAACAGCTTCTGCCACGAACGGCTCCTCCGGGCAGTCACGATTCACATCATAATAAGCTGCATAAGAACGCAGTGTCTTTTCAAGTAATTCATCTCTGGTCATGAAATAAAACTCCTCATCCATAGTTTTAACCAGATCAGGGAATTTCCTGGTCTGATCGTTAATATCCGTCTGACTTATCTGTCTGTAAATGGTTTTGAAAATTAATAAGTCTGCTAATTTAAAATGATAGCACATTAAAGCGGAAAATACAAGAAATGAGAAAAAATTATCAAAGTATAAAAGAAAAAAATCTACCAGTCAATCCTGATATAGGAATTAACTGGTAGATGAAAGATTAAGATAAAATTCCGGTAGACTGCAGAAACAGAACGAACATCATAACCGGAGCTACATACCGGATCATAACCCGATACAGTTTCTTTCTGTGAAAAGTATCTCCGCTGCTTTCCATTTCGTCAATAACATAATCTGGTGTTTTGATCCATCCAATCAGGATCGTAGACAGCAGTGCGATCAGCGGCATCATAACACTGTTGCTGATATAATCCATAATATCCAACAGCTGTCCTACAGAACCATTTGGCAATTTCACCTCGAAATAGAAAATGCTATATCCAAGCGCAATAACCGCAGAAGCAGTCAGATAAATTATAGTTAATACCAGTACAGTTTTTTTTCTGGTAGTATGGAAGATTTCCATGCAGTTTGCAGTAATAGATTCCAGTACTGAAATACAAGAGGTCAGTGTAGCGAAGATTGTAGTTACGAAGAACAAAATTCCTACAACATTTCCAGCTTTTCCCATGGCTGCAAACACTTTAGGTAGTGAAATAAACATCAGGCTGGGACCTGCACTCATACCATCTGTTCCTGAAAAAACAAATACAGCCGGGATGATCATTGCACCAGCCAGAAGGGCAACACCTGTATCAAAAATCTCAATCTGGTTTACAGCTCTGTTCAGATTAATCTCTGGTTTTACATAGGAACCATAAGTGATCATGATGCCCATGGAAACACTCAGTGAGAAGAATAACTGGCTCATTGCATCCAGCAGGATCTGCAGGAAACGTTTGAACGTCAGCCCTTCGAAGTGTGGTGTAAGATAATAAAGAAAACCATCGATACCAGTACGAATTTGTCCCGCATCATCGGTATGTTTCAATGTGAGGGAGTATCCTGCAATCACTACAACAAGAACCAGAAGAATCGGCATCATATATTTTGAGACACGCTCAATACCGTCTTCTACACCGTTATAAACGATCAGTGAAGTAACTGCCATGAACAGCAGTGCAAAGATTACCGGCGCAACAGGAGAAGTGATAAAGGATGTAAAGTATCCGTCTTCAGCAGCTGCACTTGCATGTCCTGTCAGATAGATTACAGCATATTTGGTAACCCATCCTCCGATCACAGCATAATAAGTCATAATGAGAACCGGAACCAGAAATGTCAGAACCCCCAGAAATTTCCATTTTGGATTCATCTTAGTATAAGCTCCAATGGCGCTCTCTTTTGTGCGGCGTCCGATCGCGATATCCGAGGTCAGAAGTGTAAAACCAAAGGTCAGCACCAGTACCAGATAGATAAGCAGAAAAAGTCCGCCGCCGTCTTTTGCCGCCAGATATGGGAAACGCCACAGGTTACCGACACCTACAGCACTGCCGGCAGCTGCCAGCACAAACCCGATCTGTCCGGAAAAGCTGCTTTTTTTCTTTTCCATGATAAATAAACCCCTTTTAAAAATATACGCAATAAAGACTGCTGTTCATTCTCAAACAGCAGCCTGTAAATTTTGCTTTATAAGTATACTACAAAATCATCTGATAGTAAACAGAATGAAATCAGATGAAATAATAAAAAATACTATAAAGATTGAGTCGAAAATAAAAATAGTTGACATAATGGTAGGCAAATTAAAAAGAATACTGTAATATACTATATAAATATGATTGGAATATGTTTTTGAAAGAAAAAATTAGACATGGATTCTGGAAGAGAACGGATAGAATCCATGTTTCTGAAAAAATATGATTTGTGAAGGATGCAAAAAATATAATATGGAAAACAAGAAATTATTTCAGATCGGTGATGTAGCAAAGATGTTCAACCTTAGCGTAGGAAGCCTGCGCCATTACGAAAAAGCCGGCCTCCTGAAACCGGAATATACAGACAGTGAAACCGGCTACCGCTACTACAGCATCCGCCAGTTTGAAGTTCTGAATACAATCCGTTATCTGCGGGTTCTGGACATGCCATTAAACGAAATAGGCGAATTTCTGAAAAACCGTGACATTGATATAATAGAAGAAAAACTCCTCAGACAAAAAGAAATGGTAGTTGCCAAACTACAAGAACTCGAAACGATTGAGCGAAAAATCGACCATCGTCTCCAGCATCTCCGCGATGCCCGAAACGCAGAACTAAACGTGATTCATCTGAAAAAAATTCCGCCATATCGGATTGTATGGCTCAAAGATTCCCTGCGTCCCAAATCCTATCTGGATCTGGAATATGCCATCCGTCGTCTGGAAGAAAACCAGCCCCAGTCTCTCGTATTTCTGGGAAAAGTCGGTGTCGGCATTTCAAAAGAAAACCTTCAGTCCGGTCACTTCGACCAATACGACCTGGTTTTTCTTATTCTGGACGAAGAAGACACCTATTACGGTGAAGTAGAACAACATCCCGAAGAACTCTGCGTATCTGTCTGCTTTCGCGGCAGCCACAACGAAGCAGATGTCTATTACAGGAAGCTGATAGATTATATCGATAACCATGAAATGCAGATTACCGGCGCATCTCGCGAGATTACTATGATCGACAATGGAATTACGGATGATCCGGACAAATTTGTTACGGAAATCTATATTCCTGTCAAATATAAAGAAACAGACCATATTTTGTAAAAATTGTAAAGTACAATTTAAGCAAGTGTTGGATATACTATTTTTTATATGATTCTGTATATTTTATTCTGTACCACAGCCCAAAATCTTTGTATAATAAAGACATCAATTATACGAACGGAGGACGTAACTTATGGGACAGAATAACACAGCAGACAAATGGTGGAAGAAAATCGTAGTATACCAGATCTACCCAAAGAGCTTCCAGGACAGCAACGGTGACGGAATCGGAGATATCAATGGAATCATCAGCCGCCTGGACTATCTGAAAGATCTGGGAATCGGTGCAATCTGGTTATCACCGGTCTTCAAATCCCCGCAGGATGACAACGGCTACGACATTTCAGACTACACAGACATCGACCCAATGTTTGGATGCCTTGATGACATGCAGCGTCTCATCGAAGAGGGAAAGAAACGCGGCATCTACATGATCATGGACCTTGTCCTGAACCATTCTTCCGATGAACACAAATGGTTTATAGAAGCAAAGAAGAGCAAAGACAATCCATACCACGATTACTATGTATGGCGCGACGGCGTAGAGGGAGTCCTGCCGAATGACATGAAAGCATCTTTCGGAGGCTCTGCATGGGAATGGGTTCCTGAACTTGGACAATACTACTTCCACCAGTTCTCAGTGAAACAGCCAGACCTGAACTGGGACAACCCGAAAGTCAGACAGGAATTATTTGACATGATCTACGGTTGGATGGAAAAAGGTGTAGGCGGATTCCGTCTGGACGTAATCGATCAGATCGCAAAAGAACCGGACCAGAAAATCACAGCCAACGGCCCGATGCTTCACAACTATATCCGTGAAATGAGCAAGGCCACATTCCAGAAAGGCGACCTGATCACAGTAGGCGAAACCTGGGGTGCAACCACCGAACTTGCCAAACTCTACAGTAACCCGGACGGCAGCGAATTCTCCATGGTATTCCAGTTCGAACACATTCTCCTCGACCAGCAGGAGGGAAAAGAAAAATGGGACCTTGCACCATTCCCATTCATGAAATTTAAACAGATCATCAAGAAATGGCAGAAAGAACTCTACAAATGCGGATGGAACAGCCTCTTCTGGAACAACCACGATCTTCCAAGAATTGTATCACGCTGGGGTAATGACAAAGAATACCGTGTAGAATCCGCCAAAATGCTTGCAACATTACTTCACGGTTTGCAGGGAACGCCATACGTTTATCAGGGTGAAGAACTCGGAATGACCAACGTGAAATTTGACATCGAAGACTACAAAGATATCGAAACTCTGAACTTATACAAAGAACGTCTGGAAAAAGGATATGCAAAAGAAGATATCATGGAATCCATCTATGTAAAAGGCCGCGACAACGCCAGAACTCCAATGCAGTGGGATGACACGGAAAACGCAGGATTTACCACAGGCACTCCATGGATCAAAGTAAATCCAAACTACAAAACCATCAACGTAAAATCCCAGACCAGCGATGAGAATTCCATTTTCACCTACTACAAGAACCTGATCGCATTCCGAAAAGAATACCCGGTATTCGTAGACGGAGACTTCGAAATGCTTCTGGAAGAAAATGAACACCTCTTCGCCTACAAACGAACCACAGAAGATGCAAAACTCTATGTATTCTGCAACTTCTACGGCGAAACAGAAACCTGCGACATGCTGGAAGAAATGAAAGATAAGAAACTTCTGATCAGCAACTATGCAGAAAGAGAAAACAACATCTTAAAACCTTATGAGGCAAGGATGTACATAGAACTTTAATCAACCCTAACTGAGAGCAGTTATTTGGTTATGAGCAAGTAACAAATGTAGATGATGTCATCTGACATTGGACGTAAAAAAATATGAGAGTGTAATTGGAAATACAGACATAGTATCACTTTGTGGGGAATTATGTCTGTATTTTTGTATCTGAAAAAATAAGGAATTGCTGTTCCTTTTTCATCCATTCTCAGTAACGATCTGCTTATGTATGTTCAATGAAAATAAAGAAACCGCTTGACAGTAAAATATATAATTTCTATGAATAGAATAAACGATTACTCATATACATAAAAAACTACTAACTCTTTGAACTTTTGCTGACAGTACATTATAATAAAACATATGTCTGAAACAGAACAAAATGGTTACTGTTCGCTGGTGATATCCTGCGAAGTATGTTATTGGACATACAGTAATACAAAATGTTAATGTAAGCAAAATACAGGAGCAAATTTATATGGAAAATAAGAAAATATCTGTAAAAGATATTGCCAGGATGGCCGGAACTTCAGTTGCGACCGTATCACGTGTAATAAATCAAAATGGCCGGTTTTCAAAAGAAACCGAACAAAGAGTCAGAGAAATCATAGAAAAATATGACTATAAACCAAACCAGCTTGCAAGAGGATTAAGAATCAGCCATGCCAGAGCAGTGGGCCTGATGGTTCCGGACATCACAAATGAATTCTTTGCCCGGATAACACGGGAAGTGCAGAAGAATCTTCTGATGCACAATTATGTAACTTTGATCTGCAACAGCAACGAAGATGTAAAAGAAGCCAAAGATCAGATAGAAATGTTCATGTCATATAAAGTCAGCGGTATCATTTACATTGGTGGAGAAAATATTATTGAATCCCAGAATATTCCGACCTTATACATCGATAGAGATCCGAGAGATATCCAGATTAAGCTGAGTGAGGAGCACGCCATGATCGAGTGCGATAATATTCAGGGTGGATATCTGGCCGGTAGGGAATTACTCCAAAAAGGAGTCAGAAACCCGAGAGTTGTAGGCTACAATGTAAATCTGTCAACGATAAGAAAACGTATCGACGGTTTCAGAAAAGCATTTGAAGATGCAGAGATAGCTCTTAGCGAAAACCTTTTTATAGATGTAAAAGAAGTTTCCATGCAGGAGGGCGCAAGAGTAACAAAAGAAATATCAGAAGATACAGATGGGGCAGACGGCATATTTTTTACTTCTGATGTACTGGCAATCGGTGGAATCGAATATCTGAAAAAAGCCGGAGTGAAAATTCCGCAGGAAATGAAGATTGTAGGTTTTGACGATATCAGTGCCGGACAGATCATAGATCCGAATCTGACGACCATCCATCAGCCGATAGAGAAATTTGGTGAACTGGCAGCAAATGTAATCTTAAGCATGATTGAGAAGAAAGAAATGGAAACTAACAAATACCGCATACCGGTAGAACTGGTAGTCAGGCAGACAACGTAAATAAATGGAGCAGTTTATCTATGAAAACAATAGGAATTGATATAGGAACAACAACCATCAGCGGCGTTGTTACGGAGAATAAAAACGCAGAAAAATCAAGAACTCTTGAAGCAAAAACAATTGAGAATGGAAGCTTTATCGCAACTGCAAATGAATGGGAAAAAATACAGGATGCAGAACAGATTGTAAGCAAAGCACAGGGCTTATTAGACTATTTTCTGGATAAATATCCTGATGTACAGAAAATAGGACTTACCGGACAGATGCATGGAATCGTATACATTGATAAAGATGGAAAATGCGCCAGTCCGCTATACACATGGCAGGATGCCAGAGGAAGCCTTTGCGGGGAAAACGGTATCTCACTGACAGAAGAAATCCAGGAGAAATGTAAGGTAAAAACAGCGTCTGGTTATGGAATGGTCACACATATTTATAATCTGAGACATGGCCTGATTTCCAAATCAGCAGTCAGTTTCTGCACCATTATGGATTACTTTGGCATGCACCTGACTGGGCGGAAAACACCGCTGGTCCACGCCAGCAATGCAGCAAGCTTCAGCCTTTTCGATGGCCGCAGAATGTGCTTCGAGACAGAGAAACTTAAAAAAATGGGAGTAGAAGAGAAGTGGCTTCCAAAAGTATGTATCGAAATTGAAGAACTGGGAACATACCGAAACTGTACAGTAACAACTGCAATAGGCGATAACCAGGCAAGCTTTCTCGGCGCAGTGGGAAACAAAGACAACACCCTGTTGGTAAACATGGGAACCGGCGGACAGATTTCTGTTCTTTCTGATCAGTACTTCGCAGAAAATGGAATCGAAGCAAGACCTTTCCTGAATGGAAAATACCTGCTTGCAGGAGCATCTTTATGTGGTGGAAAAGCATATGCGCTGTTGGAAAACTTCTTCAGAAAATTTATAAAAGAAGCAACGGGACAGGATGAACCGTTATATAAAATCCTGGAAAAACTGGCAAAAGCCGGAAAAGAATTCAATGCCGGACAGCCGAAAAAACAAAGACTTAAAATCGAAACAACCTTTGACGGCACAAGAGTAAATCCGGAATTAAGTGGAAGTATTACCAATCTGCTTTCCGACAACTTCACCCCGGAAGCATTTACCTATGCAGCCCTTGAGGGAATGAGCAGAGAACTTTATGAAATGTACCAGACCATTCATAAAGGAACCGCTATCAAGATAACACACATGATTGGCTCTGGAAATGGCCTGCGCAAAAATCCAGTACTCTGCCAGATCATCGAAGAAATGTTTGAAGCAAAGTTGACCCTGGCAGAATGTGAAGAAGAAGCTGCTACAGGGGCAGCGATAAGCACTAACAATATGAAATAAAAAATTTAACCAAATCAGGCAAGCCGCGAGGAATTAACAGGAAGAAAAGGGGAAAATTGATATCCTCCCCAATTTCTTCCTGTTTTTTTGTGCATAATTCTGAAATCATAGAAAAAGTAAAAATCTTATTGACAAACGTAGAGTAAACGATTACTCTAATACTAAAGAGTAATCGTTTACCCAATGCAATTTCAAAAGAACTATTGGAAAGTAAAGGAGCGTTGAATTATGAATTATGGCATTTATTATGCATACTGGGAAAAAGAATGGGGAGGAGATTTCATCCCATACATTGGAAGAGTAAAGAAACTTGGATTTGACATTCTGGAAGTAACATGCCACGATTTTTTACATGTAGAAGATGAATATCTCTAGCGCCTGAAAAAAGAAGCAGAAAATCAGGGAATTGTTCTCACTGGTGGATATGGTCCGGATATTGATCACAACATTTCATCAGAAAAACCGGAAATCGTAAAAGCTGCATTTGACAGATTTGAAATAATCTTTCAGAAAATGCAGAAAGCCGGAATTAAGAAACTTGGAGGCGGTTTATATTCCTACTGGCCGGTAGATTATACACTTCCATTTAACAAAGCAGAAGATATGAAACGTGGAATCGCAAACATCAGAGAACTGGCAGATATCGCAGCGGATTATGATATCACACTTGGAATGGAAGTTTTGAACAGATTTGAGGGATATATGATGAATACAGCAGCAGAAGCTGTAGACTTTGTTTCAAAAGTAGACCGCCCAAACGTAAAAGTAATGCTCGACACTTTCCATATGAATATCGAAGAAGATTCCATGGGCAGAAATCGGAGAAGCATTACACGATATTAATTATACCGGTGATGTAGTAATGGAACCATTTGTCCGCATGGACGGCCAGATCGGAAAAGACATCCGCATCTGGCATGACCTCTCCAACGGATGCTCAGACAAAGAACTGGACAAGGACGCTGCAAAAGCAGTTGCATATCTGAGAAATATGTGGGAAAAGTAAAGAAGGTTTTTTACCAGATAGGATAAGTACGATACTGTCCTCTGATTTTGTTTTAACCAAATCAAGTAAGTCCCCTGCTTCAATTGCGAAAAGCCAATAAGCAGTGGGGGGACTTGCTTGTATCAGGAGGCGTGCAAGCGCCTTCTGATAAACTGCGGAGCAGTTATTTGGTTATGAGCAAGTAGCGAAGCGGATTGCGAATATCCGCTTGACAATGCAAGAGCTGTTTTGATTTGCACGAATATATATTTGTGTTATTATTAGCAATAAAGGTTAAAACGAAATCAGGAGATAAATAAATGGAATACATAGACATCGTAGACGAACACGGAATCCCAACAGGCGAAACAATCGAGCGTTCCATCGCTCATTCAAAAGGAATTCGCCATAGAACCGCTCATATGTGGATTGTGCGAAAAATAAATGACAGATATCAGGTGCTTATGCAAAAAAGAGCCATGAATAAAGAATCATTCCCTGGAATGTTTGACACTTCATCAGCAGGCCACATTCAGGCCGGAGATGAGCCGCTGGAGTCAGCACTACGCGAACTACACGAAGAACTGGGAATCCAAGCACAGCCCCAGGAACTGGAATTTGTCGGGAACTTCCGCATAGCATACGAGAAAGAATTTCACGGAAAAATGTTCCGCGATAACGAGATCGCTTTCGTATACATCTACAGCCGGCCCGTAGACGAAACAAAACTCATCTTGCAGAAAGAAGAACTGGAAACCGTAGAGTGGTTCGACCTCGAAGAAGTATATACAAGCTGCAAAAACCACGACCCAAAATTCTGCGCCCCAACAGGCGGAATAGAAGTCATCATGAGAAAACTGAAAGGAGAGACCGAAGCATGAAATTAAAAAATGTTCTGATCGTCGTAAAAGACATCGAGAAATCCTGCAAATTTTACCATGACCTGTTCGGCCTTGATGTAGTTGTTAATAATGACGGCAACATGATCCTCACCGAGGGTCTGGTCTTACAGGACGAAATAATCTGGAAAAGATTTCTGGGAAAAGACGTTATTCCTGAAAACAATTCCTGCGAACTATACTTCGAAGAACATAACATAGAAGCATTTGCCGAAAAACTGGAAAAACTCTATCCGGAAACAAGATATGTAAACAAACTTCTCACCCATGACTGGGGACAAAAAGCAATCAGATTCTATGATCCTGATGGAAATCTTATAGAAGTAAGAACACCAATGCAGTAAGCATATAGATATATGAGAGCTGTAAAGGATCTCTCTTATATATTTATTAAAAAAGGATATAATAAGAATCTGGTACAAAGAATATTAAGTAATTCGTGACTTAATATCTATTGCACCAGATTCTTTTATTTTATACCCAGCGATGAACTTGTCTCCAATACAATGCAAATCCAATCCCACCCGCAATCGTTTCCGACAACGGAAACGCCAGCCAGGTTTCATTCAACCCAATCAGCGACAGCAGCCAGAAAATAGGAATCAGGCAGAAAATCTGTCTTGTCAAAGAAAGCATCAGACTGGCAAATCCCTTACCGATAGCCTGAAAAAATACCGGCATGATCAGAGAAAACACTGCACCGAAAAAACTGGATCCGATAATCGGAAATGCAATTTTTCCAATCTGCAGAACTTCCGGATCAGAAGAAAAAATATGTATCAAAGGCTTTGGGAAAAATGCAAAACATACAAATCCGACAGCCATAAATGAAAGAGAAATAAGTATAGAATCTTTCATAGTTTCACGACAGCGTCCATAACTTTTGCGGGCATAATTATAACTTAATACCGGCACAATACAGGTCTGAAGCCCGAGAAGCGGAATAAAAAAGAATGTCTGTAATTTATAATAAAGTCCCAGAACTGTAACCGCAGCATCCGAAAAAGTAGCCAGAATAATATTCAGGATAACGATATAAACCGTACACAAAGCCTGCATAAGGATAGAAGAATAACCATAGCGATAAATAAGCTTTGCATAATGAGGTATTTCATGAATTGCAGGGGGCTTTCGAAATCCATGGATTCCGGTTATAAGTGCCGAGGCAAACTGTCCCAGAATAGTTGCAACCGCAGCACCTGCGATCCCCATTTCAGGGAAAAATCCAATACCAAAAATCAAAAGCGGATCAAAAATAACATTCACAACCGCACCAGTTACCTGCGCAATCATAGGAAGTTTCATGTTTCCCTTTGCCTGATGCACCTTTGACCAGTTTCCCTCCAGAAAAGCACCAATACTGCCCACACAGACAATACGCCCATAGGTTATAGCATAACTGACTGCCTCTGGCGAAGTAAGAGAAATCCTGAAATATGGCTTCATAACAAGCACAGCCAAAATGGAAAAAATTATCCAGGATATCAATTCCAGGACCATTCCGGTTCCAGCCGTGTTATTCGCTTCTTTTTCCTTTCCCTGAGCATAACATCGTGCCATGTAAGTGTTTACACCCACACCAATGCCTACTGCCACAGCAATGATAATAAACTGTAAAGGGAAAATAACAGACAAAGCTGCCAGCGCATTAACAGAATATTTTCCGATAAAAAAACTATCCACAATATTGTACAGTGCCTGGATCAACTGAGCAATCATAACAGGCGGTGCGATTTTTAATAAAATTTTTCCAATTTTTTCCGTACCAAAAAAATTAGTATCTGAAAGATTATGTTCCATAGTATTTGTCCTTATCTTTGTTTTGTATATTGTGACATCCGTTTCCTGCCTTAAAGGTGCGAGTCTTCTTGCTGGAAGAGGATAAATTGTGTGATGACAAAGGTTCTGAATAAGTGATAATTACGATTCTGATTCTTTTATTTCTGGCTCTTTCATTTCTAAATCTTTCATTGCACATTGAAGTGCCTGAAAATGCTCTGATAAAAGCTGCAAAAGTTCTTCAAGTTTTTGCATACCGGTCAGAGACACCGCCTGAACTTCCATTTCAGAAATAGAATCCATAAATTTCCCTGCATATTCTTGCCCGTGTTTTGTAAGAACAAAAGCTTTCTCGCGTCCGACATTTAACTGCGGTTCCGGGCGGAGAATGTCATCCTTTCGCATTTTTGCGATTACATTATTAATTGTCTGGCGCGGCAGTAAATAATTATCGCATACCTGTTTCTGCGTACAGAATCCATACTCACGGATCGTATAAAGAACAAGCATTTCATTATAACTGATATGATGAAGCCCAGACCAGAGAGAATAAGTTCCTCTGAGCTTGATAATCTCTTTGTTTAATTTATTAATAAGACGGATAGAATCCTGCTCCATAGAAAACCTCCTGTATATTATAATCCCATTTGGGATTATAAAAAATTGAGACATAAATGACAATAGTGACATGGGACTTAATAGAAAAAGCTATTATCAAAATGATGATATAATTGACAATGAGGTTAGCATATACTAACATATTTGCAGGAGTGAAAAAAATCTATCGTAGATTGTGAGATAGGATTTTTTTATTGCTGGACATAACATTTTTCGGATTTGTTATGTGCTCAAAATATTGACGTCAGGAGGAAAGCAAGATGAAAGAAAAAACAAACTATGGAAACTGGGTACCTGAGAAAGCTCTGTATATGCTATTCGGACTGGCAGCAGTTTTTCTCGTAATAACTGTAATTTTACAGATCATACTGGGTAAGCCTGTTATTACTGCAATATCAGGAATCATATGTGTTCTGATACTTGCCGAAGCAGTTTATATGTACATCTGTCATGAAGAATTCGCATTTGGAAAAGGGAACATGATGGCAGGCGTACATAAACACCTAGTAGATCATCTCGACTGGGATGGAAACGGAAAACTTCTCGACATCGGATGCGGTGCCGCCGCTCTCACTGTCCGCTGCGCAAAAGCTTTTCCAGAAGCCGAAATTACAGCAATAGACTACTGGGGAGTCGAATGGAGCTATGCCAAAGAACAGTGTGAAAAAAATGCACAGGCAGAGGGCGTTGCAGACCAGATAACATTCCAGAAAGGAGACGCCGCAAAATTAGCTTTTCCAGACGAAACATTCGATGCCGCAGTAAGCAACTTCGTGTTCCATGAAGTCCGCTCCGCAAAAGACAAACGCGATGTGGTAAGAGAAGCACTCAGAGTAGTAAAAAAAGGCGGTACATTTTCATTCCAGGATATGTTCTCGCAGAAAGCCCTCTACGGCGACATGAACGAATTTGTCAACATTCTCAAAGCAGAAGGTATATCAGAAATCCACTACATCGGCAAACTCGAAAAGAAACTGGACTTCATCCCAGGATATGTTACCGCACCATGGATGATCAGCGGAATGGGAATCATATATGGGAAAAAATAGAATATTTTTCTCAGTAAGAGAACCGTTTCTTGTATATGAATAGTTCATGTAATATAATTTATTCCAATAATGAATGTTTCATAGGAATGTTTACTGAACATATCAAAAAGGAGGAATGATTGATTTACATGATAACTCAAATAACGATAGAAGCAATTGCATACAGCCTGATATATTCAGTATTTATGTTGGTTCTGTTTAAGATTCAGGGAACCAGAAAACAGCTCTACAACTATCCACCTGCAATTAAAGAACGTGCACTGGAGCGAGGCATTACCACACAGGAAGAAATGAATGCAATTGCAAAGAAGAACAAAACAATCGGTTTGCTGGCTATGATAGTTTTGTGTATCATCATCACCTGCGGAGTAAATAAACAGTACACCTTTTTCAATGGATTTCTGCAATCTTACATTTTTTTAAACGCATTTTCTCTGTTTGATGCATTAGTGATCGACTCAATTTGGTTCTGTAATGGCAAATGGTGGATCATCCCTGGAACTGAAGACATGACAGATGCCTATCACGATTATGCATTCCACTGGAAATGGTTTTTCCTTGGTCTGGTATCAAGTCTTCCATTGGCGGCAATCATAGGTGCAATCGTGGCACTGATCGGACTCATATAAGAAACAACAAGATACAAACAATGCACAAAAGGGACCGAAAAGGTCCCTTTATTTGTACTTATTTATGCTGGCTCTGCATTCGATGTGCCGGATGATATCCTAACAATGAGATCAATATCAGCAATGCAGTTACTGACAGACTGGCCGGATAAGCAAGCAGCAAAGTTCGAAACGTCCGGGATTTCGGGAAAATCGTATACACCCATGCAATCCTTATCCCACACACTCCAATTCCAGTTTTACAGTGGAGATGCGACAGACGTATCAGAACGACTGGATCATGGAAGTCTGGATTTCGCAGTTATGCTGCAGCCGATTGACAGTATTAAATACGAATTTTTATCTCTGCCAGACCGTTCTGAGTGGGGCATCCTTATGACAAAAAAAGACCCACTGGCATCAAAAAAATCTGTAACAAAAGATGACCTAAAATCCATTCCACTGATCATGCACCAGAGAATCGAACTTCAAAGTGAAATTGCACATTGGGCAGGCACAGATTTAGAAAACCTGAACATTGCAGCAACCTATAACGTAGTCCACGGAAGCCCAGTCCCATTTGTACAGCAAGGCCTGGGGTACTTTCTGACTACAAGAGATCTGCTCGCACCAGTCCTCGACCCGGAAGTCTGCTTCCTGTCTTTAGAACCCAAACTTTCAACCCAGCTTGCTCTGGTATGGAAAAAACACGCAGTGTTTAGTAAGGCAGCCGAAATGTTTATCAAACATATTATAAAAAATTAGATGACAGAAAGTTTTTTGTCTGGAGGCAGGTTTCCAGGGAGTATATAAATATTAAATAACTAACACAACAATAAAAGGAGAAATCTTTATCAAATCTTTATTTTTCCCTGCTATATTTTATAAAACGATATATAGAAAGGCGAAAAAATAAAGATGGAAATGATGCTACAAACTACAGAATTATGCAAGTCATTTAAGAATCAGAAAGCAGTAAATAAAGTCTCACTTAATATAGAAAAGGGAACAATCTATGGTCTGCTTGGCCCTAACGGAGCCGGAAAATCTACTACTCTGAAAATGCTGACCGGTATGTTAAAGCCGACTGCCGGTGAGATTTATTTCGATGGAAAACCCTGGGACAGAAGATGTCTGTCAGAGATAGGCGCACTGATTGAAAATCCGCCAATTTATGAAAACTTATCCGCAAGAGATAACCTGAAAGTCCGTTCTCTGTTACTAGGTACAGATGAAAAAAGAATCGACGATGTGTTAAAGATGGTTTCACTTACCAACACAGGAAAAAAGAAATCCGGTCAGTTTTCGATGGGAATGAAACAGAGACTTGGAATCGCCATGGCATTACTGGGAAATCCAAAACTTCTGATCCTTGATGAGCCAACAAACGGTCTGGACCCGATCGGAATAGAGGAACTCCGTGATCTGATACGTTCCTTTCCGGCACAGGGAATCACAGTCATCCTTTCCAGTCATATTCTTTCAGAAGTACAGCAGATTGCAGATCATATAGGAATTATTTCAGACGGCATTCTTGGATATGAAGCCCCTCTGATCCCGGATGAAAACCTGGAAGAACTCTTTATGGAAGTGGTAAAAGAGAACAGAAAGGCCGGTGAAATCTATGCTTAATATAGTAAAAGCAGAATACCAGAAAACAAAAAATTCAATGAGCCGGAGACTTATCTGGGCGTTTCCGTTGATTACATTTGCTGTAGCTTTTGTACTCACAGCAGGAATGAAAAATGCATATGCCGAGAGTGTCTGGAACTGGTGGTATACACTGCTGTCACCCGGACTGATCGCTCTTATCTGCTATTTTTCCATGAAACAGGAAAAGAAAACAAATTACTATAATCTGATGACACTTTCCACAGATAAAAGAAAGCTAATGATTGGAAAAATATTTTATATGAGTGGAATGATCCTGGTATCTGATATGATCATATTTGCAGGTGCTTCACTGGGAGGAAGCCTGCTGACAACCAATGTCCCTTTCCGCGGAGCTGCTGCGGCAGTACTGGTTCTTACTGTCACACAATTATGGGAAATACCAGTATTTTTATTTTTAAGTGAACGTTTTGGCATGATTTCGGAATTATTGCTCAGTCTGTTTCTTTCCGTTGGCGGAACCATCCTTTCACAGACTGGAAAGTGGTTTCTGTTTGTTTTCGCAATCCCGATGCGGACTCTTACCCCATTGATTCATGTATTGCCAAATGGCATCGGAGCAGCAGATGGAAATCCATTATTAGATATGAGAGTTGTTCTTCCTGGAATTTGCTTATCCGTTATGTGGTTCATTTTAATTACATTCTTATTTGTGAACTGGTTTGACAGGAGAGAGGTGAAATAAGAATGTTCATAAAGAATCTTCGCGCAGACTTACTGAAAATGAAAGGACTTTCTGTTGCACCTGCACATATTTTAATTCCGGTTATAACCAGTGGCATATTTTTAATGTATTATACTTTTTCAACCTGGGATGCAAACATAAAAATAATTGCTTTTTATCAGGCGGTTGGAGCAGGATTTCCTGTTCTGATCGGAATATTTACTGCCGTATTAATGGAACAGGAATATAATGCCGGAAACTTCCAGAATTTGCTTACCATGCCGAAAAAGACGATGGCTTTTATCACAAAATTACTAATTCTGCTTCTGTTTAGTCTTTTGGCAGTATTGTTAACTGCGGTCATCTTTGAAATTGGATTTTATAGAATTTCAGGTAATCATACAATAAGCACAGGAACCTGTTTACTGGCAGCATTTATTATGTGGTGTAGCAGCATCCCGCTGTATATATGGCAGATGATCCTGGCATTTCGTTTTGGAAAAGGAGTATCCATTGGTGCAGGAATCATTTCCGGTCTTGTCTGCGCCTTGATGATCACAGATCTTGGCGCGTTTGTCTGGAAGTATATACCTGCCTCATGGACTGGCAGAATCCCATATTGTTATTTAAAGTTTGTTTTAGGTGAAGTGGCAGTAAGCAAAGAAATAAAAGAAATCATACCTGTTTATGGTATCTTCACGCTGATCAGTGTGATATATTATTTCATATGGGCATCCCGTTGGGAAGAAAGTAAAATATCAGAATAAGAGGGAGAATATGGCAGAAATTTTAGCAGTTGATGATGATGTGGCAATCCTTGATATGATAGAACTCATTTTGAAAAAAGACGGACATCTGGTGAAAAAAATCAGCAATCCGCTTGAACTGAAAATGGAGGAAGTGAATCGTTATGATCTCATCCTGCTGGATATTATGATGCCGGGAATGGATGGATTTGCATTGTGCTCCAGGATCAGAGAACTTGTTGACTGTCCGATCCTTTTTCTCACAGCAAAGACGGAGGAGAACAGTCTGGTAAATGGACTGGCACTGGGAGCAGACGATTATATCTGCAAGCCATTTGGAGTTATGGAACTTCGTGCCAGGATTGCGGCACATCTGAGACGGGAACACAGAGAACATTCCATTAGAATGGTCCTCGGACCTGTCTGTTTTAACTTATCTTTAAAACAGATGATGCTCAATAATCAGGAAATAATGCTCACAAAAGTTGAATATGAAATATGCGAGTTTCTTGCAAAAAACAGAGGCCAGGTTTTCTCAAAAGAGCAAATTCTGGAGCGGGTACTAGGATTTGACAGTGCAAGTAATGACAGCACGATCACGACTCACATCAAAAACATAAGAACAAAGTTTTTAAGCTATGACTATATGCCGATAAAAACTGTCTGGGGGATTGGATATAAATGGGAAGAATAGAAAAGAGAAGAAGCACTACGCTGGGTGGAGTTTTTTTGAGATATGTGCTGGTTGTACTTGGTGCACTGTTTATTCTTGTTGCAGGTGTAATTTTTACATTCTCGATTCTTGTCAATACAGGTTATATTTATCCTGCTAATTACACGGAACAGAAAATTAACGAAGAATATGAACAGATTCGAAATGCAGATGAAGTGACAGAGGATATGATTCCCCCACTTTGCCAGTATGTTGTTTTTTCCACGAATGGTAAGAAACTCCGCGGAAATATGGCAGAAGAGTTCCTTGAAATTGCCTGGAATGTTGCAGAGAATGGAAAAGCATCCGGACGCTATTTTTATAAAGTGATTTCTCGGTCTGGCGAATATCTTGTTCTTCAGTACAGTTTAACACCCCAATATAGTTCTGAGTTTTTGAGAGAACATTTGATAGATCCTCAGCGTCTGCTTATGATTATACTTATTTTGGGAACAATATTGATCATCATATTTCCATCTATACGTTTTGGAAAAAAGATGAAAGCCAAAATGCTGCCGATGATGAATGCAGTAGGCAGGATAAAAGAAAGAGACCTGGAATATGACGTATCTTATTGTGGGATAAAAGAATTTGATGATTGTCTGGAATCCATAGATGAGATGCGGATCGCACTGAAAGATTCTTTGGAACAGCAATGGAAAACAGAGCAGGACAAAAACAGACAGATGTCCGCACTGGCACATGACATAAAAACACCGCTTACGGTTGTAAGAGGAAATGCAGAACTACTGTCTGAAACGGAAATGACAGAAGATCAGAAAAAGAATGTTGATTATATAATAGACAGCACCTTGCAGATACAGAGTTATGTACAGAAATTAATAGAAGTAACCAGATCAGCACAGAACTATTCCTACACCTCAGAAAAAGTAAAGACAGAAGTTTTCCTTAAGAATATAAGAAAACAGGCCGCGGGACTGGCAGAAGTTTATCATCTTAAAATAAACTGGAGAGAGAACTGGAGCAGTGAAATAATAGATCTGTCAGATGAGCAGGTAACAAGAGCAGTTGTGAACATTATCCAGAATTCAGCAGAGCACACAACGCAAAACGGAGTCATAAATATCTATGCAGAAGAACAGGATGGAAAACTAAGCTTTACAGTAGAAGATACCGGCAGGGGCTTTACAAAAGAAGCCCTGCAGCATGGCACAGAACAGTTTTTTATGGACGACACAAGTAGAAGCGGCGGGAATCATTATGGAATAGGACTTTTCTCTGCAAAAACAATTGCGGAGAAATATGGCGGCAATATTTCACTCACAAATTCAGAAAAGACAGGCGGAGCAAAAGTAAAAATCTGTTTTCACCTGCGTCAAGATAATATATAATTATCTAAAAACAAATAGAAAGCAGGCAATAAACGATGGAAATAAAAAAGATAGCGCAGGATTTTTCAGTATGTAAAGTAACAGACTATTCACTTGTAAATCTGGATTCAGAATATTGCTTTACAGGAAAAACAGATGAGGAGAAATCTCTGGTATGCACCACCTCTGAGGTACCGGCAAATACGATTAAACGGGATGATGGATGGAAAGCATTCCGTATACAGGGAGTTTTAGACTTCTCTCTGATTGGAATATTAGCAAAAATAACAGGAATTCTCGCGGAAAATAACATTTCTGTTTTTGCGATATCAACCTATAATACAGACTATGTTCTGGTAAAAAAGGAAAACTATCAGAATACCTTGGAAATCCTTGAAAAGAGCGGCTATGAGATTGTAGATTGAAAATAGTATATCATTTTCGAAATAATGTCTAGTGTGGCAACAAGTTGTGGAGGTTTTGATATGGAAAAACAAATTATAAATTCTTCAAAAGAGCTGGAATTTGCAATATTTTGCATTGAAAATGTTGCAGCGAGATTAGGGGTAAACGCTGAAAAAGTATATAATGCTCTGACAGAGAAAAGCGATATTTTATATGCGTATATCATTCCAGAATATGAAATGCTCCATACACAGGGAAAAGAGTATATAGTAGATGATATTATCGAGGTCATGAAAGAAAGAGGTGTTTCTTTGTGAAAGTATATCATGGTTCCTGGATAGAAGTTTCAGTACCAGATTTAAAACATTCCAGAACAGATGTTGATTTTGGAAAAGGTTTTTATGTAACTCCAATTAGAGAACAGGCAGTTAAGTGGTGTGGCAGATTCAAAAGACGTGGTAAACAAGGAATCGTTACATCTTATATATTTGACGATTGTGCAATTCAGAATCTTAATGTTTTGAAATTTGATTCATATTCAGAGGAATGGCTGGATTTTATACTAAATTGCAGAAGAGAAAAAGACTCATCAGATTATGATATTGTTATGGGTGGAGTTGCCAATGATAAAGTTTTTAATACAGTAGAATTGTACTTCGATCACTTAATTGATAAGAAAGAAGCTATCAACCGGCTTAAATATGAGAAACCTAACATGCAGATTTGTTTCAGAACAATATCTGCATTAGAGACGCTGCGTTATGAAGGGAGTGTTGAGGTATGAATGCCAATCCGATTTTGCTTCAGAAAAAGTATGCAAGGATAGTAGAACTATTTGCTAAAAGGATGGGAATTTCAATAGACAAAGCATTGGATATTTTTTATCATTCGGAAGTATATCAGTTAATGCGGGAGGGGGTATCTGATCTGCATTGTATGAGTGATGGATACCTAGTGGATGAACTTGAAATGGAATATAGAAATGTTTTGTTTGTATAATTTGAATTGGAGATTTTGTGGAGAATCGAATGAAAATATATGAAGTTGAGGAAAGAACACAGCAATTGGTGACAAAACTTTTAAATATCTGGGAGGCCTCTGTTCGTGCAACGCATCATTTCTTAAGTGATGCAGAAGTTGAAAAAATAAAAGAATATGTTCCACAGGCATTAAATGGCGTAGCGCATCTGATTATTGCCGAAAATGACTCCGCCGAACCAGTTGCCTTTATGGGAATTGAAAATATCCGTCTGGAAATGTTATTTCTTTCTCCGACAGAGAGAGGAAAAGGACTTGTCAGGCAACTGATGCAATACGGCATCCAGAATTATGGCATCCAGGAACTTACCGTCAATGAACAGAATCCACAGGCAGTAGGATTCTATGAGCATCTTGGTTTTCAAACTTATAAAAGAACAGAATGCGATGAAGAGGGTAATCCGTATCCATTGTTGTATATGAAACTGGTATAATAAATGTATTAGATGATCAGGAGAAAAATTTATAAAGAGTATTCTAAAATGCAACTGAATGGCATAGTGATAAAGTAATAAAGAAAAATATTGAAAAAAGCTTGAAAATTGTTTTTAAATTTTGTATAATGTCTCACAAATAGGGAGCTCAAATAAATGGGCTGAGAGTAGACTTGATTAGTCTTGACCTGGAACCTGATTTGGATAATGCCAACGTAGGGAAATACATGTCGCTAATGGATAGACTTGTGTGTCGTTGCTCTCTGTTTTTATGTGAACTGGGGGCACCACTTTTCACAGAGCATTTCAGGCGCCGGACAACGGGAATAGTACGTTGTCCGGCGCCTTTTTGTATACTTTCATGGTGTTAGAAAGGAGTATATCCATGGTAATGATTAATGGAGAGGCAAAAGAGATTGCCGGGAAAAATCTTCTGGAGTATCTGAAAGAAAATGGATTTAATCCGGAGCAGCTGGTAGTAGAACGTAATTTTGAAATCATTTCCAAAGAACAGTTCGGCAGCGTGACAATTCAGGATGAAGATGTGATTGAAGTCCTGCGATTTGTTGGAGGGGGCTGAAAAGATGAAAGAAATGCAGAAAAAAATGCAGGAACTCATTTCGAAAGAGGATCTGGATCATGCATTTGATGCAAGATTTCCAAAAGAAATGCAAAAGAAATTACGAAATGCCAGAGTTGCAGTCGCAGGTCTTGGAGGACTTGGATCCAATATTGCGGTTATGCTTGCAAGAAGTGGAATCGGGAAACTTTTGCTGGTGGATTTTGATGTGGTGGATGTGACGAATCTGAACCGGCAGATGTATTTCATACCTCAGATCGGAAAGCCAAAGGCTGAGGCTTTGCCGGAACTGTTGTATCAGATTAATCCATATATATCATATGAATCTATTTGTGTGAAAGTAACACCGGAGAATGTGAAGGAATTATTTTTCGAGTATCCTATCGTATGTGAGGCATTTGATCGTCCGGACCAGAAAGCAATGTTGGTACGGGAACTTCTTATCCAGTGTCCGGATACAACTGTCATATCAGGAAATGGAATGGCAGGATATGCAGATACAAATGAGATCAAAACGCAGCAGATGATGAAACGGCTGTATGTATGTGGGGATCAAAGTACAGATGTTGGAAACGGAATTGGCCTGATTGCCCCGAGAGTGGCGGCCTGCGCAGCGCATGAGGCAAATAAAGTCCTGCAGTTGATCATGCAGGCAGAATGTCAGTAAAAAAAGAGGAGAACATGATGGAAGATAAATTTGTATTAGGTGGAAAAGAATTTAAAAGTCGATTTATTCTTGGATCAGGAAAATATAATCTGAATCTGATCAAAGCAGCAGTTGAGCAGGGAGGTGCAGAAATCATCACCCTTGCTCTCAGACGTGCCAATACTCAGGAGAAAGAAAATATACTTGATTTCATTCCGAAAGGAGTGACTCTGCTTCCAAATACATCCGGTGCGAGAAATGCCGAAGAGGCCGTCAGAATCGCAAGGCTGAGCAGAGCTATGGGATGTGGGGATTTTGTAAAAGTAGAAATTATGCGTGATGCGAAATATCTCTTTCCCGACAATTATGAGACAGTCAAAGCAACAGAGATTCTGGCAAAAGAAGGATTTGTTGTTCTGCCATATATGAATCCAGATCTGAATGTGGCAAGAGATCTACAGAATGCCGGAGCCGCAGCGGTTATGCCGTTAGCCGCACCGATCGGGAGCAATAAAGGACTGGCAACAAAAGCTATGATCCAGGTACTGATCGATGAGATTGATCTGCCAATTATTGTAGATGCAGGAATCGGAAAACCATCACAGGCATGTGAGGCTATGGAGATGGGAGCAGCGGCAATCATGGCAAATACAGCAATCGCTACAGCGGGAGATGTACCGGAGATGGCAGCTGCATTTAAACTGGCTATTGAAGCAGGAAGAAAAGCTTATCTTACCGGAATGGGAAGAGTACTTGCCAGAGGCGGAAGTGCATCTGATCCACTGACCGGATTTTTACGTTAAGGGGGAAGCTGGAATCATGAATGAGGAAAATCAGGTATATTTTGTAGACAGTGATAAGCTTCCGCCAGCCGCACTGGAGAGAAAGCACCGCCTGGAACAGGATCCGTCTTTCCGTACTAACCATATGGAGTATATGGAGGGGATGCAGGTCATCGAATCAGATATAAAAGATAAGGTACTTCATGCAATGGCTGAGTACGATTATGATGCATATACAGCTAATGATGTAGAACGGGCACTTTCTCATGAGTCATGTTCCATTGAGGATTTTAAAGCACTTTTATCCCCGGCTGCAGCACCTTATCTTGAGCAGATGGCAAGAAAAGCAGAGGAGATTACCAGAAATCATTTTGGAAATACAGTGTACATTTTTACACCGTTATATATTGCAAACTATTGCCAGAATTACTGCATTTACTGCGGATTTAACTGCTATAATAATATCCGGCGGAAGAAGCTGACATTTGAAGAAATCGAACATGAAATGCAGGTGATTGCAAGAACAGGGATGGAAGAAATACTGATTCTGACTGGTGAGAGTCGTGCATATTCTGATGTGAAATACATTGGGGAAGCAGTTAAAATTGCGAAAAAATATTTCAAAAATATAGGTATCGAGATTTATCCGGTGAATGTGGATGAATATCAATATCTCCATGAATGTGGAGTGGATTATGTGACAGTTTTTCAGGAAACTTATCATACTGACAAATACGAAACGCTTCATCTTATGGGACATAAACGTGTCTGGCCGTATCGCTTCGATTCACAGGAACGTGCGTTAATGGGAGGTATGAGAGGTGCAGGATTTTCAGCACTTCTGGGACTTGATGATTTCCGAAAAGATGCATTGGCTACTGCACTTCATGTGTATTATATTAACCGTAAATATCCTCATGCAGAGTTATCTTTAAGCTGTCCGCGATTACGACCAATTGTGAATAATGATAAGATTAATCCGCGTGATGTGGGAGAGAAAGAACTCTGTCAGGTGTTATGCGCATACCGTATATTTCTGCCTTTTGCGGGAATTACTGTGTCCAGCCGTGAGAGTGCTGAGTTTCGAAATGGAATTACAAAGATTTGTGCAACCAAGGTTTCTGCAGGGGTCTCCACTGGGATTGGTGACCATGAAGAAAAATATGAGGGAAAAGAAGATGCGGATGTCGGAGACGAACAGTTTGAGATCAACGATGACCGTTCTTTTAGTAAAATGTATGATGATATGGAGCAGGGCGGCTTGCAGCCGGTTCTGAATGATTATATTTATGTGTAAACAATATGAACATACCATCGCGATTACAAATCGCGCGTTGGTGCAGGGAGATTTTCTTGAGCAGATGCAAAAGGTGATTTATTTGCATCCTCATGCAGTGATTTTGAGAGAGAAAGGTCTGCCGGATGAAGAGTATAAGATGCTGGCAGAAAAAATTCTGGAAATGTGCAGTAAAAGTGGTGTACGCTGTTTTCTGCATTCCAGAATTTCTGTGGCGCACAGCTTAGGGTGCAGACGAATTCATATTTCTATTCCGGTACTTATGGATATGAGTGAAGAGGAACGCAGACAGCTGAGAAAAGATTTTCAGGAGATCAGTGTTTCCTGTCATAGTATGGAAGATATGAACATTGCTGTGAAAAACGGAGCTACACAGATCATTCTCGGGACAATTTTTGAAACAGAATGTAAAAAAGGATTGAAAGGAAAAGGTCTGGAATTTGTCAGAGAAATCTGCAAAGTCTGTCCGGTGCCGGTGTATGCAATTGGGGGAATCAACCTGGAACGTTTGCAGCAGGTAATGGACGTGGGCGCAGCAGGCGGGTGTATGATGTCTGGTTTTATGCGGTTTTAGAGAGAGTCTCCTGTTTAATTGTGAATAGCAATAAGCAGGAGACTTTTGGCAAATTGCTATTATTTTCGTGCAACAAGATGTGCCCGGAATCCTTTCTGTTTTTCCATAGTCAGCACTGTAAAACCAGCTTTTTCTGCCATGGCTATAAACTCTGATACTTTATGTATTTTCACATCACCATGTCCGAACAGATTAGCCAATGGCATTTCCAGATGATTCATCAACCAGACGATAAAATCTGAAGAGGTATAGTCACGCAGAACCAGACGGCCGCCCTTTCGCAGAACGCGGTATGCACTATTGAAAAAATCCTGCGGATTAGGATAGTGGTGGAAACTATTTGAGCAGATGACTGCATCAAAAGACTCTTCTGCAAAAGGCAGATTTTCACTGTCCCCAACAAGAAATTCCGTGTTGGAAAGTTTCTTTGCCTGAGCAACATTGATCATCTCAGGAGTGAGGTCAAGACCAATATAATGTTTATCAGGATACTTTTCATGAAGCAGCTGGATCATTGGACCGGTTCCGCATCCACAGTCCAGAACATCGTGGAAAGATTCTTTTTCCAGTTCTGTCAGAATTGGCGGATAATCATCTTTACACATTTCATAAATACCGGCATGTCCGCTGTCATAGACCTTGGCTGCCTGGGTAAATTCTTTGATAGAGAGCTGTTTATATTTTTCCGGTGTCATAAATATTCTCCTTAAAACTAAGCGGATACAATTATCCGAGTTGATGCCTGTTTATAACCAAATAATTGAATATCTGGTATTTGGTTAACTGGATGGTTAGATGCTTCTAACTAACAGTATCATATATTTTTGTAAAAGTCAAAAGAAAGAAATAACGAGTGGTATGAGAAGTTGCAGTTATGGTTCAAGGTGTGATAAAATGACAGTAAGTGTAGACTAACAGGATGAGACTGGCAAAATAATCATCAGGTAAAGGGAGGAGAATAGAATATGATAGCTCAGGTGCTTGTGGAGGGATTGATACTTGGGATTCTATTGATGGGAGTTTGCGCGTTCGGAATTCGAAATGGCGCAGTTGGAATGGTGCATCTCTATCATCAGGATGTGAAAGAACGTTGTGTGGAGCTGGGGCTGACAACCCATGAAAAAATCAACAAAAACAGCAAGACTTTTAAAATGGTATGTATTCCAGGATATCTACTGTACATACTTGTGTGCGTTTATGGAATAAATGGTGCACGGGACTTCTGGTCTGGTTTCTGGCAGATGTTTGTCATCTTATCTGTAATGAATCTGATGGATCGTTTTCTGGTTGATGACTATTGGGTAGGCCATACAAAAGCATGGACCATTCCAGGAACAGAAGACCTCAGGCCATATATCAACAGTGAAGATAAACGCAAAAAATGGATTGCGGGAACAGTTGGAATGGCTGTAATTTCTGCAGTGCTGGCTGGGATTGCTGCACTTGTAATGTGATAAAATACCTCTAAAGTATATACTTTAGAGGTATTTTTTGTGTGTGAAGATCACTTGCAGGATTTGCTATTGGAAGTTATTTATGGATACATGGTAACAAAAGCATACTCATAATTTTCATAGTAATCACTGTAAGGAAAATAAGTATGGATGTGCTGGCAATGGGGGAAATTGCTAAAGGTTAGTTTTGGTTTAGAAAGCCTGGAAATTATTCTGAAAATGTGAAAAAGTAAATTATATTGACTCCACAGAATGGGCATTGTATTATGAATTTATAATTAATCTACATAAAAGGGGGGAGTCATTTATGACTGAAAAGAGAAAAAGGAAACTGGCAATGCCGGACACCCTGATCATTGTAGCATCAGTGGTACTTCTGGTGGCGATTCTTTCATGGATCATTCCATCTGGAACCTATGATTATCAGGAGATGAATATCAATGGAAGAATTCGAAATGTAGCCATTGATGGAACTTATCACACCATTGACAAATCCGAAGTTACTACTACAGGATTCCTTGGATTTTTCAGTGTACTGTATCGGGGTTGTGTGGAGGCAGCTGATGTAATCTTCATGATTCTTTGCTGCTGCGGAACATTTGGTGTTGTGGTAAAAACCGGTGCCTTCCACGCAGGAATTGGGACTATCCTGAAGAAGCTAAAGGGAAAAGAAATCCTGTTGGTTCCGATCATTATGTTGATCTTTGGACTTGGTGGTTCTGTATTTGGCATGGCAAGTGAGTTTTACGGATTTTATCCGTTGATCGTAGGCCTGGGAGTTGCTCTGGGATATGATGCAATGTTCGGATTTGCCATTATTGCGGTTGGCGAGTTTGTTGGATTTATGGGCGCGACGCTGAATCCATATTCTGTAGGAATTGCCCAGACAATTTCAGGTGTAGAGCTTTATTCCGGAACCGGATATCGTACTATCTGTTTCGTGATCTTCATGGTAATTTCAATTATCTATGTGATGATGTACGGCAGAAAAATTAAGAAAAATCCAGGCGCGTCCGTTGTATTTGGAGAAAAAAATATCCACGCTTTTGACAGAGATGAATTGAATGAGTATAGTTTTACCTTAAAAGATGGTCTGGTTCTGTTGGATGTGTTAGTTGTACTGGTAGTACTTATGTTTGGCCTGATTAAATGGGGCTGGGATTTTCCACAGCTTTGTGGTCTGTTCCTTCTCATGTCCATGATAGCCGCAGCAATCTGTAAATGGTCTCCAAACAAATGGTGCAGCGAGTTCATTGACAGCGCTAAAACTGCTATGTGGGGATGTATTCTGACTGGTATTGCTAAAGCTATTACTGTTGTTATGCAGGATGCACAGATTATGGATACGGTTATCTACGGTTTGTCAAATGTACTGAAAAATGCACCTCACGCAGTTTCCGCACAGGTAATGCTTGTGGTACAGACACTGATTAACTTCTTTATTCCATCTGCAACAGGCCAGGCTTCTGCAACCATGCCGATCATGGCACAGCTTGCGGATATCATTGGAGTAAGCAGACAGACAGCAGTCCTTGCTTTTCAGTTTGGCGATGGACTTTCCAATATTTTCTGGCCAACAGCTGACATTGTTATTATCTGCGGCCTGGGTGGAATTTCTTTACAGAAATGGTATAAGTGGTTCACACCACTGTTTTTGATATTGTTTGCAACACAGGCAATTCTTTTGGGAATTGCAACGGGAATTGGATTTTAGTGTAATGGAAAGAAAAGGAAATCTTATCAAACTTACAGATTTATCTTCAGATTTTATTATTGAACTGAGATATGCCACGCCGGATAATTTTACTGGTATGCAGGTGTATCAGTCAGCAGAGTGCTGGCTGGATGAACATACCGCGCAGATTCTGATAAAAGCTAAAGAAATTTTTAAAAAAGACGGCTATCAGGTAAAAATCTGGGATGCCTATCGTCCGATCCGGGCACAGAAGCGATTCTGGGATATTATGCCAAACGATGACTTCATTGCCCGTCCGCCGGACATGACGAAGATTAAGAAATTTCGTCCTACCCATATGAATGGAATGTGTGTAGATATTACGCTGACGGACAAATATGGTAATGAAATCGAAATGCCTTCACCGTTTGACACTATGGATGAACGTGCAGCTCTAAACTATGCCGGTCATTCTGAAATCGGCAGAAGAAATGGAGAATATCTGAAAAAAGTAATGGAATCCGTAGGATTCCAGGCATACGAATGTGAATGGTGGCATTTCTACGATGTGTCCGCAGAACCTGCGCCGTTTTCGGATTATGAAATTTAAAAAATGATTATGATTATTTAAACAATTCTTGGCTTGCCAAATAAGAAATGATGAATAAATAAAAAATCAGAGAGTCTGTTCTGGTGAAATGTATAAGGCATCAAATATATGAAGGGGATACAGAAAATGAAGATAAAAACAGTTGCAGTTCTTGGGGCAGGAGCAGTCGGTTCTTATGTGATATGGGGACTTTCCGGACGGGAAGATATCAGACTTGGAGTTATTGCAGAAGGTGAGCGCGCAGAACGAATGAAAAAAGGCTGCGTGATCAATGGTGTGACCTACCATCCTGAAGTATGGACATCACAGGAAGCAAGAGGAACAGATCTGTTGATCGTGGCTTTGAAATATGGAGCATTACCAGGTGCTATGGATAGTATCCGTGTGGTTACAGGAGAGAACACAACAGTTATGAGTCTTATGAACGGTGTAGACAGCGAAGAATTGATTTCTGCTGAAATCGGAGCTGGCCATGTCCTGCATTCACTGATAAAAGTAGCTTCTCATAAAGAGGAAAACGGATACTGCTTTAACCCGGAAACTACGATTGGAATTATTTTCGGAGAACTTTCTGCTCCATATCAGAGCGAACGCGTGCTGGCAATAGAGGAACTTTTCAAAGATACAGGACTGCATTACCGCTCTACTGAACATATCAGAGAAGAAATGTGGAGCAAATTCAGACTGAATGTCTGCAATAATCTGCCCCAGGCAGTTCTTGGTGCAGGAGTGGGATGCTACCAGGACAGTGTTCATATGAAACACATCAGCAACGGACTCAGACAGGAACTGGAAGCTATTGCAGCAGCAAAGGGAATTGATATAAGTAAGGCAGATGCGTCATCCAGTCATGGAAGTGCTGTTCCTCCATCTGCGAGATATTCTACACTGCAGGATCTGGATGCAGGACGCCATACAGAGATTGATATGTTCTCAGGTGCGCTGGTCCGTATGGGCAGGGAACTGGAAATTCCGACACCATATAATGAATATACCTACCACATCATAAAAGCTATAGAAGAAAAAAATGATGGAAAATTTGACTATAGCAAGGACAGTGGAAAAGTGACCTGTGCAAAATAGTGCAGTTAAAAACCCAAAATGGTGAGGAATGCTCGATGAACTGATGCATTTTTTTGATTATTGTGTGCAGCAAATAGTTTTGAAGGCGAAGCTGCTATTTTCAAATATATTATAAGGAAATGAAAAGGAAGAGAAGTTTGGAATATACTTGTACATACAAATCAGAATTAGGCAATATTTTACTGGCTGCTGATGAAATTGGACTTACAGGTTTGTGGTTTGAGGGACAAAAATATTTTGCCAATACACTTCCTGAGGAACATATCTCAAAGGAAACTCCAATTTTGACAGATGCGAAAAAATGGCTGGATATATATTTTTCAGGAGAAGAACCGAAATTTACTCCTCCTCTTCATCCAACTGGTTCAGCATTCAGACAGGCAGTATGGCAGGTTCTATTGCAGATACCTTATGGACAGACAATTACATATGGAGAAATCGCCAGACAAATGTCTGAAATGCAGAATACTCCTCATATGTCTGCGCAGGCAGTAGGCGGTGCCGTGGGGCATAACGAGATTTCCATTATCATCCCCTGCCATCGTGTAGTTGGAACAAATGGCAGTCTGACTGGATATGCAGGTGGAATTGATAAAAAAATTGCACTGCTGAATCTGGAACATACAGATATGAGCCATTTTTTTGTTCCAAAGAAGGGAACACGCTCTAGAAGAGACAAGAAAGGAAAAAATACAGATTGATAGTTGATAGAGAAATCATAACAAAAAATGATAGTTATGGTTTCTCTATTATTTTTGTGATAAAATAGAGTAAGCAATGACTAACCATATGATAAATGTGTATTTCAGGATATCTATTTGTGTGTTGGGATACTATGAAGCCCTATACAGATGCATATTTAAAGAGGCTGAGGAAGATTTGAGAGGAATAATTTTCAGGAGGTGCCTGACTATGAATGAGCATATGAAATTAAGTGATATGCCGGAAATGTGTTCGGCAATAAAAGAATGGCTGAGTACTCGTTATGGGACAGCAGAAGGAATAAAAATCTGGGAGAAAACCAGTCAGCAATATAATGAATATCTGAAAGAACTGCCTGATTATGGCGGAAAGAAGTCCAGTCATGCATTCGCAATTTATGGTGGTGTCGTTATTTTTTCTCTGTATCCGCTACTGCCGGATCAAGCACCGATTGCAGAAATTCAGGAATTTGTAACCAGTTTGTTTATGGGAGCTTTTGTAAAACTGGGAAAGGTTTTCAATCTGAATCGAAATTTTGATATGTGGATGATCAACAAAGTTTTTCAGAAAGTAGGGAAGAAAGACAGGAAACAATTTGAACAATATCCGTCGTCTTTCTGCAATATATCAGAACCATATGACAAAAAGAACCATGCTGCCAGATACCATTTTTCCCAATGTCCGAATGCAGAATTTGCTAAAAAGTACAACCTGATGCACGTACTTCCATTGTTCTGCAACTCTGACTACTGGGGAATCAGTCAGATTCACGGAACTCTGATCCGGTGTGGTACCTGCGGAAACTCGGACAAATGTGATTACTGCGTAGTCGGTTCGGAGAACCCTATGGCGAAAGAATATGAAATTGTGAAAGACGAAGCCGGATTTTTGGTGAGTAAAAAGAAAAAATATGTGTGATCATTACATATGGAGGATAGCAATATGAGCAGATTGGGGAATAAAATACAGGAAAAATTTATGGCAATGAAGTTTCGTGGAAAGGAAATATTTAAACCGCTGAATACTGGCAGAATTGATGAACACGTAAGCTGCGTCAGAGAGTATGTCGCAAATATTTTCTTTTATACAAAAAACGGAAAGACGATCATGATCGATGCCGGATATAATTATGAGCGACTGGAGGAAAAGATGAAATGGCTTGGTCTGGATCCGAAAAGCATTGATACGATTCTGATCACACATCAGGATACAGATCATATGGGAGCACTGGAAACGGATACAGAACTTTTATTCAAAGATGCGACCATTTATCTGAGTGAAATTGAAAATCGTTATCTGACAGCAGAAGTTCGTCGTAAAGTTTACGGAGGATGGTACAAGCTGCCTCTGGTAAAGACGGATAATAAAAAGGTGCTTCTTAAAGATGGACAGATTTTACATATCGGAGATATTAAAATTGAGTGTTTCCTTGTACCTGGACATACATGGGGACATCTCTGTTATCTGATCGATGATAAATATCTGTTTACCGGTGACACAATCTGGTTTGGCCCGGATGGAGGTTATTCTTTCCTTGATGCTCTGGCAGAGGATAATGAGCTGGCAAAGAAATCCCTGGCTGAATTTGAACAAAAGCTGAGAGCACGTAATCTTTCACCAATTGTGATAACCGGTCATACCGGATGGTATGATGATCTGGATTGGGTATTCCGACACAAAGACCAGGTATGTCATGCATCCAAGAAGCAGAAGCCTCATGATCCAAATGCAATATATGACGGATATAATGAAAGCGATGACACGAAAGAAAATGCGCAGAACGTTTTGCTTACGAAAGTAGTGCCAGTTGTGAAATAGAACAGGAGAGGGGAGAAAGAGAAATGTTTTTTCAGGCGGGCGCAGTTATTATTCTGTTACTATTTTACGGATGTTATTTTGGAAAAATGTTCCTGCAGAAGAAAAAAGGAATCCAGACCGACCAGATTGGAAAGGGAAAAAAAGGCAGGGTAAAAGTAATTGAGCTCACCATGAAAGTGGCAACGATATTAGTTCCCTTAACAGAGGTGTTGAGCATTTATACAAACTATTCCATGTCATCTGGAGTGCTGAGATATGCAGGGGCTGTAATTGCAACGGCAGGTGATATAGTATTTATTATTTCAGTGCTGACAATGAAAGACAGCTGGCGTGCAGGTGTTTCAGAAACAGATAAAACAGAACTGGTGACAGATGGAATCTACCAGATAAGCCGCAATCCCGCTTTCCTTGGATTTGATCTGGTATATGTAGGGATACTGTTAATGTTCTTTAACTGGATTTTGCTTATTGTGTCTGCATTTGCAATCTTTATGTTTCATCTGCAGATTGTATATGTGGAGGAAGTGTTTCTTGTGGGAACTTTTGGAGACGAGTATATCAGGTATAAGAAAAAAGTACATAGATATCTGGGAAGAAAAGTACATTTTGCGATATAACATAAATATATTCAGGAGATAAAATAAATGAAATTAGCACTTGCACAGATGAAAATGGAAAAAGAAATATCAGAGAATCTTAATAAAAGTCTGCAATATTGTGATATGGCAGAAAATTGTGATCTGCTCTTTTTTCCTGAAATACAGTTAACGCCATTTTTTCCACAGTATCCCAATCGATGTGTCGACCATTACTGTATGGATATAAATGATGATGCATTACGAAGATTGGCACAAAAAGCGAAAGAGTATAAATATTATCTGTCACCAAATGTATATCTGGAATCAGATGGAGCCAGATATGATACTTCCTTATGGATTGGACCGGATGGGGAAATTCAGGATACTGCCAAAATGGTACACATTGCGCAGAATAAAAATTTTTACGAACAGGATTATTATACTCCGTCAGATGATGGATTTAAAGTATTTCACACGCCATTTGGAAATGTTCGAATGGGAAATGCGTGTTCAGGCAATGCAGAATCAGGTTTTCATTGCGATGTGCAACCGTGTTGGCACAGAAGACAAAATGCAGTTTGCCGGTGAGTCCATCGTTATCCATCCAGGCGGAGAGGTAATTGCAAAAGCAAATGATCAAGAACAATTACTGACATGCGATATCGATTTAAATGAGGTAAAAAAGGTCAGAAACAACATAAACTACTTATCACTCAGAAGGCCTGAGCAGTATGAAACATTTTGAGAAATCGTGAGTTGGAGGGGAAAAGATGCTGACTGAAAAAGAGAAAAAAATGTGTCGGACACTGATATCTGTATACAAAAGGAAATTAAAAAAATGTGTATCACGCAATACGATATTGTCTGCTGGTGATATAGTTAAGGAATATGAAAAAAGATTTTACCGATATATGAATGAAACGGATATGGGAAGCGAGAGAGGAAAATTTATCTCGTACCTGAACATTTTTTCAGGTCTGGCAGCATATGAGATACTGCGTGAGAAAGGTTTGACGGAAACAGAAGGAATTCAGGCATATGATCTTATGTGTGCTTCTTTACGAAAATTTTCATCCATATTATACAAGGGAGCCGACTTATTGCCAAATGCTTATAAGATAGTGAGACAGTCTTTAATAGATGACCTTGAAGGTGAAAAAAGAATATGTTGGGACACTGAAATCCTGCAGGATGACGACAGAGAATTTACTTATGAGATCAGCAGATGCCTGTATTTTGATACCTGTAAAGAACATGGGTATCCGGAGTTTTGCAAAGTATTCTGCACCCACGACTGGTATGCGCTGGGGGTGCTGAAGCGTCATGCAAAATTTATCAGAAAGTCTACCATTGCAGAAGATGGTACTGTATGTCACGATACGATAAAGAAAATAAAATAATACTTAAAAATGTGATAAGAATTTTATATTTGGTACATTTTCTTTATCATCAATAAGAAATCTTCAAAATCCAGAGGAAAACTATTCTTCATCTACCCATACCGGCATAGGAAGATTATTTTCCAGCGCATGTTTAATTGCTGAGTAGTGTTCTACTTTGTGATGGACATGCGCTGAATCTTTCTGAAGCTGAACCAGTTTTTCTTGTACAATCTGTTCCTGATCTTTCAGAAGAGAGAGAATTTCATCAATGTGAGCTGCTTCATCTGTTTCATATATAAAAAATTTGCGAAGCTGAGAGATGGTCATTCCAGTGCGTTTGAAACAGTTAATGCATTTCAGGCGTTCGATATGTTCATTATTATAGATACGCTGCCCGGAAGGAGACTTGGGAACTTCAGGAAGGAGTCCTTCACTTTCATAATAGCGAAGTGTAGAAGCCGGAAGATCAAACATTTCAGACAGTTCTCTGATCGTGTAGGTTTTCATGATGCCTCCTATGTAAAAATTAAAGTAAAAATTTTGGTGATATTTTATCATAAAATAGGTTGTGCGAAAGATAATAAAAAAATTTCATTATAGATTAAATTTTAAATTCATAAAATCTTCTTGACCTCAAGTATACTTGAAGTGATAACCTTTGTAAAGAACAATAAATATATTCGTATTTGGGAGGAATGAATATGTATACTGCATCAAAAGAAAGATATACAGCTATGGAATATAACCGCTGCGGAAACAGCGGACTGATGCTTCCGAAAGTATCATTGGGATTGTGGCATAATTTCGGAGATACTGCAAATTTTGAAAACATGAGAAAGCTTTGTTTTACAGCTTTTGATAACGGAATCACACAGTTTGATCTGGCAAATAATTACGGCCCGGAACCGGGAAGCGCAGAGAAAAATTTCGGACGTATTCTGAAAGAGGATTTAGGTGTATACCGTGATGAACTGATCATTACAACAAAAGCTGGCTATGAAATGTGGGACGGCCCTTACGGAAACTGGGGAAGCCGCAAATATCTTCTTTCCAGTCTGGATCAGAGTCTGAAACGCATGGGACTGGAATACGTGGATATTTTCTATCATCACAGAATGGACCCGGATACACCACTGGAAGAGACGATGGGAGCACTGGCGAGCGCAGTACAGAGCGGTAAGGCAATCTATGTCGGACTTTCCAACTATGATGGAGAAACATTAAAGAAAGCATCCGCAATTCTGGACGAACTGCATTGCCCGTTTGTGATTAACCAGAACCGTTATTCAATTTTTGATCGTACAGTAGAAAAAAATGGTCTTAAAGAAACAACCGGTGAACTTAAGAAAGGTCTGATCACATTCAGCCCGCTTGCACAGGGACAACTGACAGACCGCTATCTTCATGGGATTCCGGAAGACAGTCGTATCCGTACGGATGGAAGATTCCTTAAAGAAAGCGCTTTAGATGAACACAGACTGGATCAGATCCGTAAACTCAATGATCTGGCTGCACAGCGTGGCGAAAAGCTTGCAGATATGGCCCTTGGCTGGCTCCTCCAGCACAAAGAAGTCACTAGTGTACTGATCGGCGCATCCAAGCCGCAGCAGATCCTCGACAATGTAAAAGCAACTTCCTGTGCACCGTTTACAGAAGAAGAACTGAAACTGATTGATGAGATTTCGCAAAATTGATGACAATCGTTATCTCATATGCAGAAATGCCAAATTTTCAATTAGTATAATAAAACCGCTGGTTTAATTACGTTCAATGCTTAAAGTACTGTGAAATGAAAGAACAACAAGAGAGGCAAAATGTTTCTCCTGTTGTTCTTTATTTTTAGGGTAAAAAATACAACAATGAGGATTTTATGATACAATAGATAAAAAACAAGATAATATGAATGATGGATTACAGTTTGAAGAACTTTACAATAAAAATTTTACTGTATGAGAAACTAAGGAAAGGTTAGAAAAAATGGCAAAATTATATTTCAGGTACGGAGCAATGGGTAGTTCGAAATCTGCTAATATTTTGATGGTTCGATATAATTATGAAGAGCGTGGTCAGTATGCGGTATTGTTAAAACCGAGGACTGACAATCGGGATGGGGAACATGAAATTCAGTCCCGGATTGGGTTGTCGGCTCCGGCTGAATATGTGGATGAGTTCTTGAAAAAAATCGCTGAATCCTGGGCTGATGAGATTTCGGAATATACGTATCATGGAAAAAAGGTAGATGCGATTCTGGTGGATGAGGCGCAGTTTATTTCGCCGGAAGAAGTAGATAGATTATCAGATATTGTGGATTTCTACAACATTCCGGTTCTTTGTTATGGACTTCGTACAGATTTCCTGAATCATCTCTTTCCAGGATCCAGGCGGCTTATGGAAATCGCAGATGTTATAGAGGAAGTCCCGACTGTTTGTTGGTGTGGAAAGCGGGCACAGTGCAATACCAGATATGCCAATGGAAAAATTGTCCGGGAAGGCGCACAGATCATGCTTGGCTCGAATGAAAGTTATGTGGCGCTTTGCAGGAAACACTACAAAGAGGGGAAATTGTGGAAAAATGTTAAAGCCGATACTGAGTAGGTGATTTTCCAACATATTTTTTGAAAAGTTTGCAGAAGTAACTGATATTATCATATCCTACGCTGACAGAAATATTGTATATTTTTTCCGAACTTCCTCTTAACATTTTACAGGCCTGGCTGATTCGATATTGGATAAGATATTCTACTGGAGAAATCCCTATATTCTCCTGAAAGTAGCGTAAAGCAGTATTTTTGCTGATGTTTGCTGTATTGGAAATATCTGCAAGCGTTATATCTGCCTCATAATGTGTCTGAATGTATTGCAGCATGATCATAAAAGCATGTTGAGAATGCTGAGGAACACGTGGAGACTCTGACATGAGTTGTTCCTGAGATACGTGTTCTGCTATGAGAAGCCAGACTTCGCTTAATAAATTACGGACAAGAAGTTCATTACGTTCTGATCCGGATAAACAAAAAAATAATTTTTTACATATTTCTATGATCTGCTTTTGCCATGTTTCTGTCTGTCTGAATATGAGACATGGAAGAGCAGATTTTTCTAATGGCATAATATATTTCTGATAAATAAGACTTCCGCTGGAAGCAAGAAAAAATGGAGAAAATACAATGTTTGGCATGATAGCATAAGTTTCGGAAGTAAACCGGTGCAGGATACCACTATTGATGAAAATGATATCGCCAGATTGTAAAGAATACGTATGCTGATCAATGTGACAGATGATAGTTCCCTCTGAAATATATGCAAGTTCAAATTCTTTATGCCAATGCCAGTTGATATCATTGTTGTAAAAATTTCTGGTATCATCTATATAAAATTCTAAAGGAAACTCTGGTGTACCATGTGTGGCTGTTTCACGTAAGGCGTTATTTGTATCTATATTCTGCATAATTCTCAGAACATCCCTTCTGTTGGAATGGTGATATTATATCATAAAATAGTGTAAAAATACAATTTAAAATCTCATATTTGATGATAAAATACAAACTGCTGATATAGATACACTTAACATATTGAGGAGGTACAGATGAAAGATAAGTATCAGAAAACCATGTATGCCTGTTTTGTTGGTTACATTGTGCAGGCAGTGATAAACAATTTTGTGCCATTACTTTTTTTAACATTTGAAAAAAGTTACCACATTCCCTTGAGTAAGATTACAATGTTGATAACATTCAATTTTGGTATTCAGCTGTTGATCGATCTGTTGTCTGCCAGATTTGTAGATAAGATTGGCTATCGTGTTTCCATAGTTCTTGCTCATATATTTGCAGCAGTTGGATTGATCTGCCTGATTATTTTGCCAGATCTGTTTACTGATGCATTTGTGGGGATTTTTATTTCCGTGGTGCTTTATGCGATAGGCGGTGGTCTGATCGAGGTATTGATAAGTCCGATTGTGGAAAGTTGTCCAAGCGATAATAAAGAAAAAGCAATGAGTCTTTTGCATTCTTTTTATTGCTGGGGAAGTGTAGGAGTTGTCCTGTTGTCTACAGTATTTTTCAAAATATTTGGAATTGAAAACTGGAAGATAATGGCGCTTATCTGGGCGGTTATTCCGGTTGTAAATGGCATGATATTTACCAAAGTTCCTATCGCATCTCTGATAGAAGAGGGCGAAACAGGAATGACGATAAAAGAATTATGCGAAAATAAAATATTCTGGATTTTGATGTTAATGATGATGTGTGCGGGAGCAAGTGAACTGTCAGTTAGTCAGTGGGCATCTACTTTTGCAGAACAAGGGCTGGGAATCAGCAAGACAGTAGGAGATCTTGCCGGACCGATGGCATTTGCTGTTTTGATGGGAAGTGCAAGAACTTTTTATGGTAAATTTGGAGATCGTATTGATCTGGATAAATTTATGATAGGAAGCAGTATTCTCTGTATCTTATCTTATTTATGCATTTCACTTTCACCTTCTGCGATTATGTCTCTGATCGGATGTTCTGTTTGTGGATTTTCAGTAGGGATTATGTGGCCGGGCAGTTTCAGTAAGGCATCAACAGCATTGCACAATGGCGGAACCTCTCTGTTTGCGTTGCTGGCACTGGCAGGAGATATAGGATGTTCCGGCGGACCTACACTGGTTGGCTTTATATCGGGACTGGCATCTGATAATCTGAAAAAGGGTATTCTGGCTGGCGTTATTTTTCCAGTACTTTTACTGGTGGGAATTTTACTTTTGAGAAAAGATTTTATCCGGACACAAACGAGTGGAAAAAATTGATACAAATAAAAATATGAATACTGATTGATGAAAAAATCTGAGCAGAGTATAAAATTACAGGAGGAAGACATGAGAAAAGAAATAAATATTAATGAATGGGAAAGAAAAGAACATTTTGAATATTATTCCAGGTGTGCAACACCACATTATTGTGTTGCGTTTAATATTGACGTGACAAATTTACTGCAATTTACGAGGAAAAATAATATCTCTTTTTACTATTCTCTGATTTATTTATGTACACAATCTATAAACGAAATAGATGAATTTTTGCTGGAAACGGAAAATAATAAGGTTTATAAAATTGATCGTCGTGTGCCTTGTTTTACAGATTTGATGAAAGATGCTACCAGTTTTCATATGGTATCTCTTGCCTGTGAGGGAGATATTATTGAATACGCAACAAAAGCACGTGAAGAAAGCCGGAGAAATCCATTGTCTGTGTATGCATTAGAAGGATTGAGAGAGTCTCAGATTATATATTCATGTATTCCCTGGGCAGATATCACGATGTGTTCCAACGAACGAGATTATACAGATCCGAATCTAAAAGATGATACAGCACCTATACTTGTCTGGGGCAAATATACAGAGCAAAATGGAAAATATATGATTAATATGACTCTTGATGTTAATCATCGTTTTATAGATGGATATTTTGTGGGACAGTTTGTTCAAAAATTAGATGAAAAAATTGCAGAATTAGATAATTAGATTCCAAAGGGGACGCTTAAGCTGCGTCCCTTTTGGACACCTCTTGAGCTTTTTTAAATTAGCAATATCCATACTAACATAGAGACCATGGCGGATATATGTAATGTTCCGATGATGCGGAATGGGGACAGGATGATGAATACTGGCAGTATGGTGAAGATTGCGGACCAGAGTGGTAATGCGGCGGTGCCTGATACGATTGCGATGATTAATGTAAAAATGAATACAAGGTATCCGACATAGCATACTCTGGTGATCGGGGCGCTGTTGAAGAGGTCGAGCATTAATGCTTTTGCTTTGTCGTCTCTTCCGAGTTTGATGAAAACATATTCAACCAGCCCGTATTTTACGTGGTGTGCAGTGCCGATGATGATAAAGAGTACGATTGACACAAATAAAATAGAACCATACACTTTCGAATGTTCATATACATATCCGGTCATTGCGAAATATCCCAGAAATTGAAGCATTAATGCAAATGAGCCCAGTATGGCAGAGCGCATCGGGACTTTTTCAGATACTCCTTCCATTAGCTTTGCCATTTTGTCATCTTTTCCAAATGTCTTGATATCTTCCAGCTTCAATGTTCCATTTGGAAAAACGCTCAGAATACGGTCACAGTACATATTCAATGCATGACCGATGATCCCAGGTAGTAGCATGATTTTCATAATAGTCAGACTCATAATTTTATGCCTCCCTCAAAATATAATTTATTATTAAATATAGATTAGTTTAAACTAACTGAACTGTCAAGATGATACAATACATCTTGATTTGATAAAATAGCAGAAAAAGTGTATATTCAAAACAGGAACAATTTACACAAGTACCAGATGAACGATTAAAAGCAGTGAGGGTAAACAAATGGATAAAAACAAACAATGGATTGATCTGATCGTAGAATTGCAGAGTCTTGCGCAGGCAGGACTTACATATGGCAAAGATGTTTACGATAAGGAACGTTATGAACGGATTCGGGATATTTCAGCAGAAATGATGGCAAATATATCCGATATGCCGCCTGAAACAGTAAAAGGTCTTTTCTGCAATGAAACCGGATATCAGACACCTAAAATAGATACCCGAGCAGCGATATTTAAAGATGATAAAATCCTGTTGGTTCATGAAAATAATGGAACCTGGTCACTTCCGGGGGGATGGTGTGATGTGAATGTATCGGTAACAGAAAATACAATAAAAGAAGTCAAAGAAGAAGCAGGACTCGATGTCACAGTCAAAAGTGTGATTGCCATTCAGGACAGGGAAAAACATAATCTTCCGGTTTATGCATACAGAATCTGCAAAATATTTATGCTCTGCTTTGTAACAGGAGGAAATTTTGAAATAAATATCGAAACCACAGGCTTTGACTACTTTGCAGAAGATGAACTTCCTGAACTTGCAGGCGAAAAGAACAATGAGGAACAGATAAAGATGTGTTTTGATGCGTATCGTGCAGGGGATAACTGGAAAACATTTTTTGACTGATCGTATGGTTCAATTGCCAAAAGCAATAAGCAGTGGTCAGAGACTTTACCAGATCCATACTATGAAATTTAATAGCGACTTACAAATTTGCTAATATCTTCCAAAACATAAGTAATTTGTTTAACATGAATACACGAAGTAACTTATCATAGAAAGAAGTCTGGAGGTATAAGCAATGTTAAACGAATCAGTGATCAAAGTATTAAAGAATGGTATGTGGGATCTTGCTACATGTGCAGACGGAGAACCGAATGTAGTTCCGGTTGCATTTAAGGACGTTACCGATGATGGCAAGCTGGTTGTAGGAGATGTTTTTCTTGAGACAACTTTAAATAATATTAAAGCCAATGGTGGAAAAATCGCTATTTCCGCATACGATGCAGAGAATCTTGAAGGATATCAGATTAAGGGAACTGCTGAGTATGTAACAGAGGGTGAAATCGTAGACACATTTAAAGTCATGGTGGAAAAGATGTTTAATGGTGCAGCAACCGCAAAGGGAGCACTTGTTATTACACTGTCAAAAGTAATCATTACAACACCTGGTGCAGATAATAAAAAAGAAATCTGATTAAAAGAAACTAATAAATTTCATAGTAACTTCAAAAAAGATCGCTTTCAGACTATAATGAGACCAAACAATAGTCTGAAGGTGATTTTTTATGGCGAAATATAAGAAAAAATTAGAAGATGATATACGATGTCCCCTTGAATATGGGCTCACAATATTTGGCGGTAAATGGAAGTCGCGCATTATATGTGTGCTGTCTGCCCGGGGAAAACTGCGTTACAGTGAGATCCGTAAGGAAATGTACAACATCACAGATGCTGTCCTGGCATCCACATTAAAAGATTTGATAGAAGATGGAATCATTGACAGGAAATCTTATGACGAGATTCCACCCAAAGTAGAATATTCCCTGACGGAAAAGGGCAGATCGGTGGTTCCTATTTTGCAGAGTATCTGTCAGTGGTCAGATATCTTCTATAAGGAAGACAGCGAAAATGAAATGGTGCGATCCAGATTCGTAATTCCTCCTTCGTCTATTGACATTTGGCAGAGCTCTGTTACAATAGCAAAAGTCGGAAGGCACAGAGAATGTGCCTTGCAAGGTATTTCGTATAAAATGATTTTCTGCTTTGCTGGTTGTGAAAAAAATTATGATGTGCTAAACTTTAAAGTAATCAAAAGCATATTGAGTATGAAATGGAGGATTCTGATATGTGTGATATAAAAAAATATGAAAAAATTTATCAGGAAATAGCACGTTTAGAACCGGAAGATACGTTGCAACTGGTTTTAGAAGCTGATACAGAGGAACAAAGAGATTTTTATCAACTGGTTGGCGATTTTTTGCTTCAGAAAAAACAGAAGCAGGTAATTGAAAGGAATTTATTTTGATATGAAAAAGTATGTTCTGGTAGGTGGAGTAAATGGCGCAGGAAAATCGACTTTATATCAGACGTCGCCAGCATTACAGAAGATGAAGCGAGTGAATACAGACGAAATCGTAAAAGAAATTGGTGATTGGAGAAGTTTATCTGATGTAATGAAGGCAGGAAAAATTGCTGTAACATTAATAGATAAATATTTTGCAGAAGAAACTTCATTTAATCAGGAAACTACGTTATGCGGACGTTCGATTATTAAAAATATTCATAAAGCTGAAGCGTTAGGATATATGATTGAATTACATTATATCGGGGTAGATTCAGTAGAAATTGCTAAGCAAAGAGTAGAACATCGTGTAAAAAAAGGCGGTCATGGGATTCCGGAAAGTGATATTGAGAAAAGATATTATGAATCTTTTCAAAATCTCAAAAAGATTTTAAAGGAATGTAACCTGGCTGTCTTTTATGATAATACGGAAGAATTTCGAAGATTTGCTATTTATAAGAATGGTAATATTGTGAGGCTATCCCATAATGTGCCCAATTGGTTTTTGCAAAATGAAATAACGGTCTTGAGAGAGACTAAAGCAATAGAGAGATGATAACTATATATGAGTATGGAAACTCAGATGCCGATACTGTTTTGATCCAGTTGACTGGTGATCATGAATTATCTGTTCTTGAGAATGAGGTTGAGGAAATCAGAAAACGGACTTCAATAGATTTCAGGTTCATTGCTGCGAAAGTTGATGACTGGAACTATGAGCTGTCCCCATGGAAAGCACCTGCGGTGTTTGGAAATGAAGACTTTGGTGATGGTGCTGCCAGGACATTGGCGCAGATTCTGACACTATGCACAGATAAAAGCAAGACATATTATATTGGAGGATACTCTCTTGCTGGTTTATTTTCATTGTGGGCGGCATACCAGACAGATATATTTTCTGGCGTTGCAGCGGCTTCGCCATCCGTCTGGTTTCCGGGATTTATTGATTATATGAAAGAACATGAGATAAAAAGTGAGACAGTTTACCTGAGTCTTGGAGACAGAGAAGAAAAAACGAGAAATCCCGTGATGTCACAAGTTGGAAACTGTATCCGGATGGGACATGAGTTGCTCAAAGAGCGTGGGATAAATTGCACTCTGGAGTGGAACCAGGGAAATCATTTTAGGGAACCAGATATAAGAACTGCGAAAGCGTTTGCCTGGGTAATGGAAGAAAATCATAGAGCATAAAATTTTTTGACTATAGAATTTATTCATAGATGGATTTTTGAGAAAATAGTGGTATAATGTTGTTAAATACAGCTAACTATTAATGGCGGTATAAAAAAATTGCAGATAATTATATTGGAGGTTCTATAAAAATGGCAGTACACTCAATTGACGCAGAAGACGATCAGTTCGCATATCGTTATGATACACAGTTATTGATCGAAAGAAGAGATCAGGATCTGGATGAGGATGAAATCTCAGATTACATCACAGAACATTTTGAGGGAAACAGTCTCATTGCAGCAGGAGATGAAGACTTGGTGAAAATTCATTTCCACACAAATGAACCGTGGAAGATTCTGGAATACTGTAATTCCATCGGAGAAATCTTTGATATTGTAGTCGAAGACATGATCCGCCAGGCAAATGGACAGCAGGGATGATTGTGCAGGAATAAGAAAAATAGAGCAGGGGATTTCTGACAGCATTGTCGGAAATCCCCTGTTGCGTTAACGTTAATATGAGATATCTTACAAGATTTTTTTCTTGGGAAGGCTACAATTATGCCCGGAAAGGGGAGGTCAAATCATATGAAAAAATATTTCGTTGTAGCACAGTATGATGAATGATGTTAAAATAAGAATGGTTTTACAGACTTTACAGATAAATAAAGGGGACATATCATGACAGAAAAAGAACGCATGGAACAGGGAATCATTTACAATCCCAATGTTTCCGAACTTACGGACGAGCAGTCTGTATATATGGAAAAATTATGGGAGTTTAATCAGTTATGCCCATCCGAACAGGATAAAAAGCAGAAATATATGAAAGAAGTATTCGCCGAATGTGGTGAGGACTGCTTCATTGAACTGCCATTTCGCGCAAACTGGGGTGGAAAGAATCTGCATTTTGGAAATGGTGTGTATGCAAACTTTAATCTTACAGTAGTAGATGACGGTGAGATTTTTGTAGGCAATAAAGTAATGTTTGGACCAAACGTTACCATTGCAACAGCCAATCATCCAATAGATCCGTCACTTCGCGCAGATGCCATGCAGTACAATAAATCAGTACATATCGGAGAAAATGTCTGGGTTGGAGCCGGTACAGTAATGTTCCGGGCGTTACTATCGGAAAGAATTCCGTGATCGGAGCTGGAAGCGTAGTAGTAAAAGACATCCCGGAAAATGTAGTTGCAGTAGGAAATCCGTGCCGCGTATTACGTGAGATTGGAGAGCATGACAGAGAATTTTTCTACAGAAATGAAAGAGTTGACTGGGAGGATTTAAAATAAAAAATGGAAGATAAAAAGGCATTATCTTTGCCAGTGAGAATTATCATTATATTTCTAATATGTACAGCAGATATTTTGACGGCTGCTTATTTCATATACACATGGAAACAAAATGGCACAGTCATTTCAGTCAGAAATGCATCGGATAATATCCCTGGGATTTTTCGTCAGAGTCTGATAGTTTCTATGGCTGCAATCCTGGTGATTTTGATTTTTTTCATTATATTAAGAAAAAATTTCGTATCAGAAATGTACCTGAAAATATCAGAAAAAAAGCAGAAGATAACAGTATTTATCCTGACAGCGATTCTTTTGGCTGTAACTGTTTTCTGTCTGATCACAAAAGCAGATAAAATAACAATACTGTATAATTTATTGTATTACACAGTATTTATCGCATTGGAAGAAGAACTTTTGGTGCGAGGTGTGTGCGTATATTTGTTAAAAGATGAAAGCAATTATATCCGTTATCTTGTACCCAATATTCTGTTTGCTGCCATGCATCTGTTTTCCTATGCGAACTGGGGAAAGATCACACCGGTTTATGTATTTTCATTTATTACTTCACAAATGCTGGGATTGGTATTAACAGGATGTATTTTCCAGTATCTGAAAGAAAAATCAGGCACGATCTGGATTCCGGTGTTGGTTCATGCGATTCTAGATTATATGGTTGTGCTGAATTATTGATAAATTTATTTGCACATCGGTCATTAAGTTACTATAATGCCGATGTGCTTTTTACATTAAGCAAAACTATGGAGTAGATGTTCGGGCATGAGTGAGTAGAAAAGAGGATTAGTTTATTTATATGACTATAAAAAATCAAAAAATGAGATTTTTCATATAATATATTTCAAATAAGTAAATAAAATATATTATAGTAATTGAAAAAAAACAAAAAATGAGATACACTAATAAAAGCATACAAATGATAAAATAATATAGAGTGAGAAAAGAGGGGAAGAATAGTATGACAAAATTTATAGAGAATGTAAATAAATATTTGTCAGAGATGAAAATCAAACAGACATATCTCAGCATGATTACCGGAATAGATAAAAATAAGTTGTCTCGATTATTGACAGGAACACAGGAAGAAAGCGGAACAGATATGGAGAAGATAGCAGGTGCATTAGGAAAAAAGATAGAATTTTTTCTGAACGATAGTTGTGTGGCACCTCAGATTGGCTGTTTTTCCAGAAATAAAATAGCGTTTTACGCTGGAGCACCGACAGAGAAGCAGGAAAAGATTGCCGAGCAATTAATGGAGCTAATGGAAAATATTGATGAAGTGGTCAGTGCGAAAAGTCGTTTTGATCAGATGACTGGAGAATAGATATGAATTTGGAGCGTTTGAGAAAGATAATAGAATATAGCAGGAAGTATCGGGAAGAGACAAATTCGATGATAAAGAGGTTCTGTTCTTTTGCAGGAATAGACAGTGATAATGATGTGTTGAATATCATGCAGATTGTCAGATCATCTTTTCAGAAAAAAGATTATCTAGTTTTTGAAATGCCGTTTGCTGATGATGAAATCGGAGCATTATGTTACAAAGGTGACGGCTTGGGATATGTAGTGATAAATACATCTTTGCCCAGAGTAAATGTGAATTTTGCAGTTGCACATGAAATATATCATGTATTCTTTCAGGAGAGTGAATTTGTATCTAAAGTTGAGTTTTCGGATGATCATTATTATGAACATGAGGAAGAATATGCTGCAAATCTTTTTGCAGGGATGCTGCTTATGCCGGAAGTTAGTTTCAGAAGAATGTATCGTAAATTTAAGGAAGAATCAAAAGGAAATGAATTTGACATAGTCATAAGACTAATGGCATACTATCAGGTTCCGTATATGGCAGTGCTGATTCGATGTTATGAATTGGAATTACCGGAAACAACTTTAATTTCGGATCAATTATTAAATGTCACCAGAGAAAAAATAAAAGTTAAGTTTGATGAATTGTGGCTGGATGAAAATATATTATACGCTTCAAATAGGGATGACTATGCCCATATCGAGAATCTTGTAGAAAAAACAGGCACAAAATATATAGAGGATAATTATATAAATGAACGTACTTTGAAAAAGGTATTGCAGAACATGAAGAAACTTTATGCTAAAATAAAGGGGGAATAAAATATGGCAGGAACATATATGGAAATCCCCTACAATTGGAATGATATAAAGGATTTAGTGGAGACAGATACTGGAGAAATTATTTCGTCCATTATTGCGTCGGATAAACTGTTTTTTTATGATACATGCTCATTCAGAAGACATTCAAATTTATCTGAAAAAGGAAAACATTTTTTTGTTGAATATTTTAAAAACAAAAATGGAGTTATAATTATCACCAGATGTATTTTGATGGAACTTGCATCTGCAAGTGGATATATAAATGAAGAATATACAGGATATTTCAATATATTACATAGTGCGGGAATTAAAATCTGTATTTTAAATGAAGAACGATTATTTGATATTTTATCTGAATGTTTTTCAACTAATTTAAAGGTGAATGAGTATTTGGTATGGGCGGTTAGAATGATAAAAACACCGATAAGTACAATAACAGAAACGTTGAAAAATGATGCAAAATTATCACGGGAAGTACTTTCCGGGCAGAATCTGAATTCTTCAGATATTTATACACGTTTTTTTTCTTCAGTGCGAAATAACAAGGAATCAGCAGATAATTTAGGGGAAGAACTTATAGGAATATGTATACATATACTTTCACATTTACCTGGAATGAGAGATGGAAAAATATGCATGATAACAGATGATAAGGGTGCGGCAGCTAAAACAGACAGTTTAATGAAGAAGACCAATCTACAATATCAGGGTGCCAAAATTATAATATTTAGTACTCCTAAAATGGTACAATATATGTATGAGGAACAGATGGGATTGAATATAACGGATCTTGTTGAGATGCTTTCGCAGGGAGTTAACGGTAATATTATTGTGAAGGGAACAACGGCTTATGATTTGGAGATAAATGATGAAATTGTTATGACATGTGAAGAATTGGCATATAAAATTGCAGAGCCGAATGGAATTAATATTGTATTTTAACGAATGATAAATTGTTGAAAGGATGAATTATGGATAAAATTAAGATTGCGTTTTTCGATATAGATGGAACTTTAATCGATATGGAACGAAAAGAAATTTCCAAAAAGATGCTGGAAACATTAAAAGATTTACAGAAAAACGACATTAAAATCTGCATTGCCACAGGCCGTGCACCAATGGCGATACCGAAATTTGAGGGCGTAGAATTTGATGCATTTCTTGCATATAATGGTTCTTATTGTTATGACAAAAACGGCATGATCCTGGATCATTCCATACCAGCGGAAGATGTACAGTGTCTGATCAAAAATGCCACAAAAATGCACAGACCACTTGCACTTTCTACGAAAGATAAAATAGAGGCGAATGGAAGAGATAAAGATCTGGTAGATTATTTTGCAATTGGAAAGCAGATTGTAGTGGTTTCAGATGATTTTGAAGCATTTTCCAGAGAAAAGGTGTATCAGATCATGATGGGATGTTATAAAGAGCAGTACGCGCAGGCACTGGATGGCGTAAAAGGTGCAGAAATCACAGCATGGTGGGATCGTGCTGTTGATATCATTCCAGCAGGCGGCAGCAAGGGCGTTGCTGTAGAGAAAGTATTGGAGCACTATCACATTGACCGCTCAGAAGCCGTAGCATTTGGAGACGGAAATAACGATCTGGAAATGCTGAAAGCAGTTGGTCACGGTATTGCAATGGGAAACGCTTCCGATGAACTGAAAGAAATTGCAGAGGAAGTCTGCGGACATGTGGCAGAGGATGGAATTTATTATTACTGCAAAGAACATGGAATGATATAGGAGATTAAAAGGAACTGCCATTGACAGTTCCTTTAGACTATTCAGAGAAAGTATAACGGATAATATATCCATTAGAGTCTCCTGTTACAATCACAACATCTCCCTGCTGATTTTCAAAAGTATCCATAACCGGGAATCTGCCGTGTTCTTTAACATAAGCTTCCGGGCTTTCTGCTTCTACGTCGATAAATTCGCTCTGCGCATGCCTGGAACCGCCGCAAGGGTTGATGGTTTCTACAAAAACTTCATATTCTTTCATAAATGTAATCCCCTTTCCATATAGAATTGTTATCTGTATCATATCCGCAGCAAAGGGAAAACTTTTATCTATCCGCACAAATAGATAGAAAATTATCCTTTGGTTATCTGAATTATATAAAAAATCTTACGATATTTCAAAGGTTATTTTTTACAATATTCTTGACGATATATAGTCTATCCAATATACTTAAAAATAAGTTAGATAAAACAAACAAATGAGAATCCACATGCCGGGAATGAAAAAGCAAGTTCTTTCTAATGCAATAGACATATTATTAAATCAGGGAAATCTGCCGAAGGAACTGGATGGTAAAAAGCTGTACGGTGAAGCATTAGAAGGTGACGATGCTTTAAAAGCAGACTGCAGAATATACCAGCTATCTAATAAGACCGGAAACGGTCAGATTACGGTATATCAGGTATTTAATGGAATTGAACTGTACTATAACGACATGCATATGGCATACTGCAATCAGGATCGGGTGACGGCGAAGAATATTATTGAGATTAATCATTGCTACATTGGAAGATATGAATGTAGTTTTGGAGAAAACAGTTGCTGTTATTTGTCGGCAGGGGATTTATCTATTGGCTCTGCGATGAAAAAGAAATCGTTTTCCACATTTCCATTGAATCATTATCATGGAATCTCTATTATCATCAACTTGGAGAAATTACTGCCGGAGGTGCGGCAGATCATGGAATTTCTGAATATCGATCTGAATTACATAGAGAAAAATATCTGCAAAGAAAACCGTCTTTGTATTGTGCGTGCAAACCCGTCAATTGAGCATATTTTCTCTGAATTATATTATGTAAGAGAGCAGAGAAAAGCCGGATATATCAAGATAAAAGTGCTGGAATTATTGTTGTTCCTCAGTGATCTGGGAAGCGTGGACGAAATGCAGGAGCCGGAGTATTATAACCAGAATCAGGTGAAACTGACGAAAGAGATCGCGGCATTTATCACGGAAGATCTGACGATGCATTATACGATTGAACAGTTATCTGAGCAATTCGGAATATCAATGACTACATTGAAAAAAGGCTTCCATGGCGTATATGGTACATCGGTATATTCCTGGCTTCGGAACTACAGAATGCAGACAGCGCAGAAATTGCTGTTGGAAACAGAATTATCTGTAGCAGAGATCGCGCATCAGGTTGGATATGAGAATCCAAATAAATTTTCTACAGCATTTAAATCCGTATACGAGATGACACCTACTCAATTTAGAAATAATGTCAAACTATAGGACAATATTTGTGCAGAACAGATTCCGCACAGAGAGAAAAGGAAAGTTATAGAAATATAACAAGTGTCCAAATGGATAGATGATACCTCTCTGGTAATGGACAGAAAACTTCAGATTATATAAGATTATGGCATTGGTTAGCAGAGACTAATTGATGCCATAATTTTATTTTACAGGAGGAATTGAGATGAAAAAATTTACAAGCGTATTTCTTGCAATGGTTCTGACAGCAACTGTTCCGGCAGGTTTTCAGACTGTATATGCAGAGGACACAAATGCAGAAGATACACAGGAAACAAAAACAGATGCGGACAATGAGGCGGATGCAGACCAGATCCTGGTATTTAAGGATGGAAAGATTATTGAACGCGTCAAACACAATGAACTTCTGGAGAAGAAAGGAACTTACGCTTCCATGTGGAAAGACTATCAGACTTCTGTTTCCTGGAAAGTAGGAGAGGGGGATGAAAAACATGATTAAAGCACTGAAAAAGAAATATGCACTCAGTGATCAGGGTGCCAGTGATCTGTTTAAAGGAATCCTGTATTCCGTTCTTGCAAATATCAGTCTGATGCTTCCGGTAATCTTGCTTGCAGTTGTATTAAATCAGCTTCTGAGTCCGATATTAGGTACAGCAGACAGTGAAAAGAGCGCAGTTTTTTATACAGTTGTAGGTATTGTGATCCTTGCAGTTGTGTTTATTCTGCATTATCTTCAGTACACTGCAGCCTATGTAGGAACTTATGAAGAGAGTGCAAGACGAAGAATCCACCTTGCAGAGAAACTCAGAACACTGCCTCTTGGATTTTTCCATCAGAGAGATTTATCTGATCTGACAAGTACGATCATGGGTGACTGTGCCAGCTTAGAGCATGCTTTTTCCCACACAGTACCGCAGTTCTGGGGAGCAGTGATCTCCACGGGTATCGTATGTATCGGACTGCTGATCTTTAACTGGCAGATGGGACTGGCACTTCTCTGGGTAGCACCGGTATCTTTTGCAATCGTGCTTCTTTCAAGAAAGTGGCAGCAGAAACTTGGCAAGAGACATATGGATGCAAGGATCGAACTGGCAGAAGGAATCCAGGAATGCCTGGAAACCGTACAGGATATTAAAGCCTGCAACCAGGAAGAAGCATATCTGAAAAAATTGGATGCAAAGGTGGATGCGGCGTAACGATTTCCAGCCAGTCCGGATGGAGAATGCCACAGCTTACAGCAAGGGAAGATGAAGAACTGGCAACAACACCAACTGAAGAATTATTAAAGCTTGACATCTTACAGCCAGAAAACATCTATGATACGCTCCACGCATATCAGATAGCAAAACGCTGCAACGAGAAGCGTGTAATGGCACAGTCAGTAGAGTGGGGAAAACGCGGTGCAAGGATCAATGCCATTGCACCGGGTATCATCGTGACACCACTGGCAGTAGATGAATTTAATGGACCAAGAGGCGATTTCTACAAAAATATGTTTGCCAAATGCCCCGCAGGAAGACCTGGTACGGCAGATGAGGTAGCAAATGTAGCAGAACTTCTGATGAGTGATAAAGCTACATTTATTACAGGCTCTACATTCCTGATGGATGGCGGTGCAACTGCGTCCTATTATTATGGACCATTAAAGCCGGAAAAGTAAAAAGAAGAATGTGTATATCCTGTTTTTGAGATATTCCTGAATTATTCTTTGATGTTTTGTAACTATTCAGCAATCTACTATCCCGCGAGGTTTTTAATTGAATCAGGTAAGCTCCCTGTTTCAATTGCGAATATGCGCTTGATTTTTGTATTAATGATTGCCTTAATGATAGAAAAATTCCACTTGATAAAAAATGAAATTTTGAGATAATAAAAGGAAAACAAGAAGAGCCATCTGAAAAGCTAATTGCGGAAACTGGCTTTTCCGGATGGAAGAGGGACATTTTATGGATTTGAAACAATTGCAGTATTTCGTGGCATGTGCGCAGACCGGGTCGTTCAGTGATGCGGCGAAAATTCTGTATTCTACGCAGCCAAGTGTGAGCAAAGTGATAAAATCTCTGGAGGATACTCTGGGAATGCAGCTTTTTGAGAGGCTTCCGAGAGGAATCCGTCTGACTGTTCAGGGACAGAAAGTTTATCATTATGCATGCAGGATCACAAATGAAATAGATGTACTTGAAAATATGGCTTCACGAGGGATGACGAAGTGGATCAGAATCTCTATGAATCCCAGTTCCTGGTTCGCAAATCAGTTCGTGGATTTCTATAATGAAACATTCGAGAAGAACTACCATTTCCAACTGACAACAGCAGGGGTCAGAAGTGTGATGGAGAGAGTGCGGGATTACATGGACGACATAGGATTTGTCTATATCCTGAGTCATCAGCAGGAGAATTTTCTTTATGAACTGGCGAAGAATAAGATGGAATTTATACCGATGTATGAGACAGATGTGATCTTTTATCCGGGACGGCAGACGGAATTTTATGATTCAGGGAAAGAAAAAGTTCTGCTGGAAGAACTGGAAGGAAGTAGATTTATCCAGAATTATCAGGATGAATTTTTTGACATTGGTTCTGTGCAGGAGAATGCTTTTCAGTGGAAAGATTTGGACATTTCTGTCCTGACCAACAGTGATTATATTATGGAAAAAATGTTGAAGAACAGCAAAGTTTCCAATGTAAGCGGAAGCTACCTTTCAGAAAACAAAACAGGAACTACTCCGGGAATACCGCTGGAACTGGGGGATAATAAAGTTATTTTCGGCTATATTTTCCACAAGGGCGAAAAAATGGACGACAGTGTAGAAGAATTTCTGACGTTCTTAAAAGGCAGACTTCCGAAAAGTTAAATAAGACTTATTCCAAAACACCAGAAATATATTCAAATTAAGAATGGCACATAACCCTCCCTTGGGGTTGTGTGCTTTTTTGTCTTTTGTTAGACTTATTTGTGGATTTATAGAAATTTTGTAACTATTCAGCAGTTTATTTTTTCAGTGAAAGTACTGAACAGTTACGGGATTCTGCAAAATCCGCAGAATGTGACATTGTAGAAAGAATATACAGTGCCGCATGGAAAAAGGAGAACTTATGATAAAATATATTGCTAAAAGACTTCTTCTGCTGATTCCGGTTCTGATCGGAATCACTTTTTTGTCATTTGCCATGATGCGTCTGGCAGGAGGGGATGCTGTTACCTATATGTATGAAAATGCAGGTTCGGTAGTTTCGCAGGAAGTGATTAATGAGACAAGGAAAGAATATGGTCTGGATCAGCCGTTTCTTGTCCAGTATGCGAAATGGTTCACAGGAATGGCAACCGGAGATATGGGAATCAGTTATGTATCAAAAAGAGATGTTTATGATACTTTCGTGGAAAAACTTCCTGCCACGATTCTTCTGACGATTTCTTCTGTATTATTGACAATGCTTATTTCTATTCCACTGGGAATTCTTTCGGCAGTAAAACATAACCGTTGGATTGACTATCTGATACGATTCTTCAGCTTTATCGGAAACTCGATGCCGAACTTTTTTGCAGCATTGGTGTTGATGTATTTTCTGTCGATACGACTGGGATGGTTTCCGGTTATAACTACGGATAATACTGCGTTGAGTCTCGTGCTTCCAACTTTAACACTGGCAATCTCAATGGCTTCCAAATATACCAGACAGGTGCGGGCTACGATACTTGAAGAGTTAAATAAAGATTATGTAAAAGGTGCCAGAGCAAGAGGGGTGAGGGGAAGTGTGATCATATGGAAGAATGTTATGAAATCTTCCATGCTTACGATCATTACACTTCTTGCGCTTTCCATAGGAAGCCTTTTGGGTGGAACCACGATCGTAGAGACTATTTTTATGTGGGACGGTGTGGGAAAGATGGCAGTAGATGCCATTACTATGAGAGATTACCCGATCATTCAGGCATATGTTGCATGGATGGCGATTATTTACGTTGTTGTGAATCTTATTACGGATATCATTTATCATTATCTGGATCCCCGCGTCAGATTAGGGGGTGATCAGGCATGAGTGGAAAAAAAGTTACTGTACGGAAACAGAAAATAAAGAAAAATCATATCAGGGAAAAATTGATTTTCTTTACAGTACTGACGCTGATCTTACTTATTATTGCTGCTGTTGCCAAAAAACTCTGCCCATATGATCCTTATGCACAGGATTTGCTGTTAGCACAGAAACCGCCAAATGCAGAACATATTCTGGGGACAGACCGTTACGGAAGAGATATGTTTTCGAGAGTTCTGGTGGGAAGTACAACAAGTATTTATGCGACGCTTCTGCTTGTTTCAATTGTTACGGTTACGGGAACAGTGATCGGACTGATTTGCGGATGGTGTGGAGGAATTGCAGATACAGTGTTGATGCGTATTTCAGATTTATTCCTTGCATTTCCAAGTCTTGTTTTTGCATTGGCAGTTGCAGGAGTCCTGGGTGGGGGAATACAGAATGCGATCATTGCACTGGCGGTGATCGGATGGCCGAAGTTTGCAAGACTTGCAAGAGGACTGACATTGGCGCAGAAAGATTCGCCGTATCTGATGGCAGTAAAAATGTCAGGCAGCAGTGTGCCGAAAATCCTTTTTAAACATATTCTGCCCAATATTGCAGGACAGATTTTGGTAACTGCGGTTTTAGATATAGGAACTATGATGATGGAGCTTGCGGGACTTTCTTTCCTGGGACTTGGTGTGCAGCCTCCGGCAGCAGAATGGGGAAGCATGATCAACGATGGACGAAGCATGCTTCAGATTTCACCGTGGATGGTACTGGCTCCCGGTGTGGCAATTTTTATAACAGTTATGATATTTAATCTTCTTGGTGATACACTGAGAGACTATATGGATCCAAAACAAAGAGCAAAGAATAAAAGAGAGGAAAAAAAGAAATGAAAAGAAAAATTTTTGCAGCCTTACTGACAGGAACTATGCTGATTGTAGGTTTATCAACTACAGTGTTTGCGGATGGAGAGAAAACATTTGTATATGGGACAACCGGGTACAGTGAAGAAATGGGAGATGCAGGACTGAACCCTCATGATAACTATTCCGGATGGAGCGCACTTCGCTATGGTGTGGGAGAAACTCTTTTCAAATATAACGATAATATGGAAGTGGAGCCATGGCTTGCAACAGATTATGAGTTTGTAGATGATACAACAGTAAAGATCACACTGCGTGACGGAGTGAAATTTTCCAGCGGACGTACGATGGATGCAGAAGCTGTAAAGGAATGCCTGGAGGATCTGATTGAAGTTCATGACCGCGCGCCATATGACCTGAAAATTGATCATATAGAAGCAGATGGGCTTACACTTACTATTTATACTACAGAGCCATGTCCGGCGATCATTAATTATCTGGGTGATCCATACGGTGCGATTATAGATATGGATTACGGCATTCAGGGAGAGGGCGGCTCTGCAAATGTAGCAGGAACCGGTCCTTATATTGCAGAGAAGGTGACACCAACTCAGATCGACCTTGTAAAAAATGAGGATTACTGGGGCGGCGAAGTGAATGTGGATAAAGTTACAGTCAAATCTTTTGCAGATGGAAGTGCATTGACCGCTGCCTTACAGACTGGAGATATTCAGGGAACTTATGGACTTCAGTACGATAATTATTCCCTGTTTGACGGAAACCCGGATTATACTATTAATTCCTGCGCTACAAGCCGTTGTTTCTTCGGGCAGTTTAATATGGATTCTGAAATTGTTCAGGATCAGAACGTGCGTAAGGCAATTGAAATGGGAATCGATAAAGAGGGATTTTGTTCTGTAATCATGGAAGGACGCGGAATTCCGGCAAAAGGCGCATTTCCGAGCAGCTTTTCCTATGGAAATGATGCAGTGGAAACAGTATCCTATGATCCGGAAGAAGCAAAGAACTTGCTGGAAGAGTCCGGATGGACAGATACAGACGGTGATGGATATGTGGATAAAGATGGTCAGAAGCTGACTATTAACTGGCTGACTTATCCAACACGTCTGGAACAGCCGAAGCTTGCGGAATATGCACAGGCTACTTTAAAAGATATTGGAATTGATGTATCTGTCAATAATACTTCTGATCACAGAACGTATGCAGAAAACGGAGAGTTTGATGTTTATGTAAGCTCTTTAACAACAGCGCCAACCGGTGATCCGGAATATTTCTTCAGCAGCACAGTAACTGGTTCTAAGAATTATGGTAATTATCAGAATGACGAAGTAACCAAGCTGACAGATCAGCTTCATCAGACTTTTGATACTGAAGAGAGAGGAAAACTGGCAGTAGAACTTCAGCAGAAAATTTTAGATGATGATGCGTATTTCTTTGTTTCACATTTGAACATGGGAATTGTAACAAAAGCAAATGTAACAGGAATGGCGGCGCATCTTTGTGATTATTATGAAATTACTGCAGATCTGGATGTACAGTAAGAACTGCATAAGATAAAAAAATGTAACTGCGAAAGCACTGAACAGTTACACAAACACTCTTTTGCTTATTGGAGAGTGTCAGTAAAAATTGGGAGAACACAATGAATTCTTTAAAAGAGAAGAATATGGCAGATCCTTTGCTGAAAGTAGACCATGTCACGATCAGCTATAATGGAGAACCAACAGTCCGGGATGTCAGTTTTGAACTAAAGCAGGGAGAAATCCTTGGTATCGTAGGAGAATCCGGAAGTGGAAAAAGTACGATTATTAAAGCTGTCATGGGACTTCTGGGAGAGGAAGGTCTGGTAACAAAGGGAGATATCTGGTATAAAGGTGAAAATCTCACAGATATGAACGAAAAGAAACTCCGTAGATACCTGGGAACAGAGATTGGCATGGTATTTCAGGACTGCAAGGCGGCACTTTGCCCGGTACGAAAAATCGGGGTTCAGATACATGAGGCGGTGTCCGAACATGAGAGGATAACAAAAAAAGAAACTCGAAGACGTGCCGGAGAGCTTATGAAGAAAATCGGTATGGATGATTATGAACGTGTTCTGGACAGTTATCCGTTTGAACTTTCAGGGGGGATGAATCAGCGTGTGGGTATCTGCACTGCAATGATCATGCACCCGAATCTTCTCCTTGCAGATGAACCTACCAGTGCACTGGATGTGACGGTGCAGAAACAGGTAGTTGAGGAACTTCTGATGATGCGAAAAGAATATCAGACAGCGATGGTTTTGGTGACGCATAATATTGGCGTGGTAAGGGCGATGGCCGACCGGATACTGGTACTTCAGGATGGAATTGTCAGGGATTATGGAGAAACGGAGAATGTTCTGGATCATTCGCAGGATCTGTATACGCGAAAGCTGATGAATTCTGTGCTTCATTTAAAGAGAGAATGGGTTGCGAAAAATTAAAAGAAACTATATATTTCCGGTTGTATAAGAGTTTCGATATTTTGAAGGAAGAATGATGTTCAGGAGGAGCAGACAGGTGACAGATACAATTTTAAAAGCAGAACATCTTACAAAGACATTTATATCCGGGAAAAAGGCATTAACAGCAGTAGATGATGTCAGTTTTGAACTGAAACAGGGAGAGTGTCTGGGAATCGTAGGTGAATCCGGCTCCGGCAAAAGCACGATCGCAAAGATGATCACGCATCTGGAAAGTATCACAGAGGGCAAAGTGACGCTGAAAGGAAAAGATATTACGCATGTAAAGGGAAAAGAACTTCGGGAAATTTATCGGGATATGCAGATGGTATTCCAGATGCCAATGGAATCTTTTGATCCACGCTGTACGCTTGGTGACGGGATAGGAGAGAGTTTGAGGAATATGGGGATAAGCCGTGCAGAAACCCGTAGAAAAGTAGAAAAACTTCTGGAAAGATGTGGGTTGGAAAAAGAATATGCAGACCGTTATCCCCATCAGGTAAGCGGTGGTCAGTGCCAGAGAGCTGCAATCGCTAGGGCACTGGCAGTAAATCCATCTATTCTGATCTGTGATGAAGCAACCAGTGCATTGGATGTGACGGTGCAGAAACAGATTCTGGAGCTATTGATTGAATTAAAACAGAAAGAAAACCTTTCATTTATTCTCATTTGTCACGATCTGGCACTGGTTCAGGCATTCTGCGACAGAGTTATTGTTCTTTATCGTGGAAAGACTGTGGAGAGCGGAACGCCGGATGAGATAATTGAGCATCCCAAGATGGATTACACAAGAAAGCTGATTGATTCTGTATTATAAGCAATTGCATATTTATCCGTAATTGTTCAGTAGTCTGTAGATATGAAGGCATTGAATAGTTATATTTATCATAAAAAAAGTACTTCTTGCGGATAGAAGTACTTTTTTTATTGCGACGCATCAGGAGGGAACTGCTATTAACAGATCCGACAGGTAGGGAATTTGATGCGTATTGCGCGGAGGTCTGTGCACTTTATTTGTTGTTTGACAAAATCTTTGTGCTGATACATCGATAATCAGGTATCTGTCTATTGCGTTACTGAGTTATCTCTGTACTGATTATATTTTATCAAAACAGCCTGCCAGAACAAGCCTCCCAGGGGGATTTTCAGATATGAAAAATATGTGTGGAACCATGCCTGATAAGAATGGGTATATAACCCCCAGGGTGGGTTGTTGATACTTTAACATGGTGATACAATGCAGTTAATTACGAGGTGCGCGCCAAATAAAATAACATTTTCACTGGAAAGGAAGTATATTTATGCATATACCTGAGAATTACTTAAGTCCGTCAACATGTGCTGTAATGACAGCAGCCATGCTTCCGGTGTGGGGATATTCCATTAATAAAATAAAAACGGAAATACCAAAATCAAAGATGCCACTTCTTGGCATAGGAGCTGCTTTTTCGTTTCTTGGAATGATGTTTAACGTTCCGCTTCCGGGAGGCACAACAGGACATGCAGTAGGAGGAACTCTTATTGCTATTTTGACTGGCAGTCCTGCAGCCGGGTGTATATCGGTTTCCATTGCACTGTTGATACAGGCACTCCTTTTTGGAGATGGTGGAATTCTTGCATTTGGAGCAAACTGTTTCAATATGGCGTTTGTATTGCCATACCTTGGATTCTTTTTGTATAAGTTGTTAATGAAGAAGACAGGTATGCGTAAACTCAGCGCAGCAATCGGTGCATACATAGGAATTAATGCAGCAGCCTTTTGCGCAGCTGTTGAATTTGGTATTCAGCCATTACTGTTTAAGAATGCAGAGGGGCAGGCACTTTATTGTCCATATCCGTTAAGTGTATCCATACCGGCAATGATGATTGGACATATTACATTATTTGGTCTGGCAGAGATTATTTTAACGGTAGTGGTACTGACTTTTGTTGAGAAGGTTACACCGAAGGCTCTGGAAGCGATTCCGGATAAAACGGCATTTAAACCACTGTATATGCTTATGGCTGTTCTCATTGTGCTGACTCCGCTGGGACTTCTGGCAACTGGTACTGTCTGGGGCGAATGGGGAGCTGATGAGATAGCGAGTCTGATCAGCGGTGGAAGCCCATTGGGATATACCCCGGCAGGAATGGTAAATGGATTTGAATTGTCGGCATTGTTTCCTGATTATTCAATGTCCGGATTACCTGAATGGACCGGATATATTCTTTCAGGTGTTGTTGGTGTGGCACTTTTGGTGATTATTTTTAAAATTATTTCTTCCATGATGAAAGACAAAGTTGATTTTAAGAAGAAAGCAGCATAACGAATGAAAGATCATAAAAACGAAGAAGCAATGCTTCCAGACTGGATGTGTTCTCAGGAAAAATATGTTCCGTCTGAAGATAAAGAAGCGTTTTTAACAAAAAGCACAAAATCAATTCTATCTGTGCTTGCAAAACTGCAGTTTCATGAAGGGAAGGATGGCAGATTTTCTGCCACTCCTTCTCTGAAATTATTTTATACACTTATTTATATTATTCTTACTGCCTGTTCTGAGAATTATCTGTTTACACTGATCATGTGTGCAGCTGTTACAGTTAGGCTTGCTTTTTTTTCGGCGAAATCTATTCGCCAGATTCTGAGTGGAACGGCAGGTGCAGTTTTATTTTCAGTATTAATTCTTCTACCGTCTGTATTCATGGGAACTCCCCAGACTTTAATGAATATTACATCCAGAGTGTATGTGTCTGTAACTTTGATCGGTATTTTATCAGCAGGAACATCATGGAATAAACTGACAGGAAGTATGAGAACTTTTCGACTGCCATCAATATTCATTTTTACACTGGATATTACCTTAAAGTATATTTCTGTTCTGGGAGAGATGTGTGCGGATATTTTGACATCTGTTCGATTGAGATCTGTAGGAAAAAATCCGCAGAAGGCAAAAGCTTTGTCAGGAGTATTAGGAATATCGTTTTTGAAGTCAGGAGAGATGGCAGAGGAAATGCATGCAGCAATGTGCTGCCGTGGATTTACCGGAGAATATAAGAAAAATCGGAGATATAAATTGTGTGCAGCGAATATTTTCTGCACAGTTATAATGTCCGGATGTATGGTGCTGTTCTGGTATCTGAACAGGTAGCTATAAATTGATATGAAAAATAAATGAGGAAAATTATGATCAGACTTGAGAATGTATGTTTCGCATACGAAAAAGAAATTGCACTGAGATATGTGGATCTTCATATTAAAAAAGGAGATTCTGTGGTTATCCAGGGACCTAACGGTTGTGGAAAATCAACGCTTATTAAATTATTGAATGGGATTATTTTTCCGTCGGAAGGAAAATATTTATATCAGGGATATGAAATTAATGAAAAGACGTTAAAAGACAGCAGGTTTGCAAAATGGTTTCATCAGCAGATGGGATATGTGTTTCAGAATGCGGATACCCAGTTGTTTTGCGGAAGTGTAGAAGAGGAAATTGCGTTTGGACCGATTCAAATGGGATTGGCAGAAACAGAGATCAGGAAAAGGACAGAAGACTGTCTGCAGTTGTTTGGAATAGAAAAACTTAGAGAAAGACCACCTTACCATTTAAGCGGTGGAGAGAAAAGAAAGGTTTCACTTGCATGTATTCTTTCACTGAATCCGGAGGTTTTGATTCTTGATGAACCACTTGCCGGGCTTGATGAAAAAACACAGGATATGCTGATAAATTTTTTACAGAATTTTCATAATGCAGGAAAAACCCTGATTACGATTACACATAACAGACAGCTAGCAGACACCATTGGTACCAGATTTGCATATATGAATGAAGAACATGAACTGAGGACAGAATAAAATAATTGAATATTTATCCAAAAAAGTACTTCCTGCGGATAGAAGTACTTTTTTTTGTGCTACGCATCAGGTGGAAGCTGTTAGTAACAAATCTGGCAGGCAGGGAATTTGATACATATTTCGCGGAGGTCTGTGCACTGGAACAAGTCTCCCAGGGGAATTTTTTGATATGAAAAAATGTGTGAAACCATGCCAGATATGAATGGGTAAATATCCCCCATGGGCGGTTATATAGTATGTGAAATAATGATATACTGTCAATATTCATCTGTGCATAATATACAAAAAGATATTAAAAAACTGTTGGTAGATACAGCATTGTGCATGGATAAAGTAAAAGGAGGAAATCATAAGATGAAGAGAAAGTTATTAGCAGTTCTGATGGCGGTATGTATGGCGACAACGTTTGTGGGAGGAAGTACAGTAGTATGGGCTGCTCAGGAAGAGAGCACAGGGAAAGAGGAAGTGATCGTGACAATGCCGACAACATCAGAACCGGAAGCAGGTTTTGATCCTGCGTATGGATGGGGAGCAGGAGAACATGTGCACGAGCCACTGATCCAGAGTACACTGACGGTTACAAATACGGATTTATCTATCGGGATGGATCTTGCAACTGATTATTCGGTCAGTGAGGATGGGCTTACCTGGACTGTGAAGATTCGCGATGATGTGAAATTTACGGACGGTGAACCACTGACTGCAGAGGACGTGGCATTTACATATAATAACTGCCGTGATAACAGTTCTGTAAATGACTTTTCCATGCTGAAAGAAGCAGTGGCAGTGGATGATACAAACGTTGAGTTTCATATGAACACACCGTTTGCAGTCTGGCCTTATACCATGGCAATCGTTGGAATCGTCCCAGAGCACGCATATGATGAAAATTATGGTCAGAATCCAATTGGTTCCGGCCGTTATATTATGAAACAGTGGGATAAGGGACAGCAGGTCATCTTTGAAGCAAATCCGGATTATTACGGGGAAGCACCGACGATGAAGAAAGTGACTGTGCTTTTCATGGAAGAGGACGCTGCGCTGGCAGCAGCACAGGCAGGAACGGTAGATGTTGCACATACAGCAGCTTCTTATTCTGATATGTCGGTAGATGGGTATGATCTGTTCAGCGTACAGACAGTTGATAACCGTGGCTTCAATCTTCCTGCAACAGAGGCAGAAGAGATTGACGGTGTAACTTATGGAAATGATTTTACCAGTGATGTGGAAGTCAGACGCGCGATCAATATTGGAATTGAACGTGAAGAAATGATCCAGAATGTACTGAACGGCTACGGAACTCCTGCATACAGTGTCTGTGACAAGATGCCGTGGTATAACGAAGAGGCAGAAGTTGAATATGACCAGGATAAGGCAAAGGAGCTTCTGGATGCGGCAGGATGGGAAACAGGAGATGACGGTATCCGTGAGAAAAATGGTATCCGCGCAGAGCTGACAATGCTTTATCCGGCATCGGATTCTGTTCGTCAGGCATTGGCAGAGGATACGAAGAATCAGCTGACAGAGCTTGGAATTGAAGTGACGACTGAAGGTGTTGACTGGGATACTGCCTATACCAGAGCTGAGTCAGAACCGCTTGTGTGGGGATGGGGTGCACATACACCGATGGAACTCTATAATATTTACCATACAATGAGCGAAACAGGACTGGCAGAGTATTCCCCATATTCCAATGAAACTGTTGACAAATATATGGATGAAGCACTGGAATCCAGTGACCTGGAGAGTTCCTATGATCTCTGGAAAAAGGCACAGTGGGACGGTGAGACAGGAATTACACAGGATAGTGACATTCCGTGGATCTGGCTTTGCAATATCGATCATCTGTATTTCGTAAAGGATGGACTTAAGATCGCAGACCAGAAGATTCATCCACATGGACATGGCTGGTCAATTGTGAATAATGTAGATCAGTGGACATGGGAGTAGCTTATATAGGAATAACTCATATGGGGAATAGCGCATATGGGAATAGTTCATATGAAATAGCTCATATGAAAATAAATCATATAAAAATAAATATCGGAGAAATATTTTGAACAGTACAACAGGGAAATTTATTTTCAGAAATTTTATAAAGATGTTGTTGCTTTTGCTTGCGGTAAGCATTGCAGCATTTGCACTTATGACGGCTTCTCCCATTGACCCATTGAAAGCTAATGTGGGGCAGGCTGCTCTTGGAAGTATGAGTCAGGAGCAGATTGCAAAGCTGGAAGAATACTGGGGTGTAGGGAAGCCGCCGGTGCAGCGGTATCTGGCATGGTTCAGGGATTTTGTAAAGGGAGATATGGGAGTATCTCTCCTTTACCGTCAGAAAGTAACCATAGTGATCGCAGTGAAACTTGGAAATTCGCTTTTTCTGATGATCATAGCGTGGGTTTTGTCGGGAGTAATCGGATTTCTGCTGGGAGCTTTAGCAGGGATGAAGCGTGGGAAACCGATTGATAAAGTGATCAAAGGATATTGTCTGCTTATTTCCAGTACACCGGCTTTCTGGATTGCAATGCTTCTTCTGATGATATTTGGAGTGTGGCTGAAGATACTGCCGATTGGATTAAGTGTTCCAATTGGCGTGGAAGCCAGTGGAGTGACTTTTCTGGACCGTGTGCGTCATGCGATACTTCCGGCGGTGACGCTGTCTATTACGGGGATTTCCAATATTGCCATGCATACCAGAGAGAAAATGATCGATATCTGCGACAGTGATTATGTGCTTTTTGCCAGAGCAAGAGGGGAGAGTACCTGGGAAATTTTCAGAAACCATGGATTCCGCAATGTGCTGGGACCGGCCATGACGCTGCAGTTTGCTTCTATCAGTGAAATTTTTGGTGGTTCTGTACTGGTAGAGCAGGTTTTCTCTTATCCGGGACTTGGACAGGCGGCAGTCAGTGCGGGACTTGGAAGTGATATGCCACTTTTGATGGCAATTACGATCATCAGTGCTGTATTTGTGTTTGGCGGGAATCTGATCGCGAATGTTCTTTACGGAGTAATCGACCCAAGAGTACGAAGAGGGGGCGCAGGAAGATGAAAGAACTAGATACATCCCTGGAAGAATGTGGTTTAGAAGAAAAGTACATGAAAGAAAGATATTTTGTTGAGAGCAGTAGGAATGGAAAAATTTTCAGAGACAATATTACTCGAAGAAATATTTTTTTCAGACAAGAGAGAAGAAAAGAAGAAACAAAAAAACATATGATGTGTGTCAGGTGGAACCGCAGGAAAACGCTTGTACTGTGGCTGGCAATTTCCATTGGGTTTCTTCTGGCAGTTTGTATTGGAGGAAGTTTTTGTAAAGAAGCAGCACAAGTAACAGATTTTTCCAGAAAGAATCTACAGCCCTGTCTGAGTTATCCATTTGGGACAGACTGGCTGGGAAGAGATATGTTTGCCCGGACAGTCAGAGGGCTTTCTATCAGTATTATTATCGGAGTCTGTGCTGCGACATTCAGTGCAGTTATGGCATTTATCCTGGGTGTTGTTTCGGCAACGATGGGAAAAACTGCAGATGCTATTGTGACCTGGTTTATTGATCTGGTGATGGGAATTCCGCATATGCTTTTGTTGATTCTGATCTGTGTAGCGTGTGGCAGAGGCTTAAAGGGAGTGATCCTAGGGGTGGCACTGACGCACTGGACTTCTCTGGCGAGACTGATCAGAGGGGAAGTGCTCCAGCTTAAGGAACAGATTTATATAAAAACAGCAAAGAAACTGGGAAAAAGTAATTTCTATATAGCTATGAAGCATATGGTGCCGCATCTGCTTCCACAGTTTATTGTAGGCTTGGTGCTGCTTTTTCCGCATGCGATCCTGCATGAATCCAGCATTACATTTCTTGGATTTGGCCTGTCAAATGAGCAGCCTGCTATTGGAATTATCCTTTCGGAAGCAATGAAATATCTGGTTACCGGGAAATGGTGGCTGGCGTTATTTCCGGGAATGATGCTGATTCTTACAGTAGTGTGTTTCTATACAACAGGGGAAAATCTCCGCAGACTGATCGATCCGGCCAGTGCGCATGAGTAGATACAGGAGGAAAGAAATATTGAGAAAAGAGAAAATTCTGGAAATTAACCATATGAAGATATCTTTCTGCCAGTATCAGAAAGACATGTGCCAGACGCAACTTCCGGTGATAAGAGATTTAAATGTTACGGTTCATGCGGGGGAAATGGTAGCGATTGTGGGTTCCTCCGGATCAGGAAAAAGTCTTCTGGCACATGGAATTCTGGGAATTTTACCCTATAATGCTTCTATGGAGGGGGAGATTCAATATTGCGGTGAAACATTGACAGAGAAAAGAATCCGAAAACTTCGTGGGAAGGAAATTGTTTTGGTACCGCAAAGTACTTCATATCTGGATCCTCTTATGAAAGTTGGACAGCAGATATGCAAAGGAAAGAAAGACCCAGAAAAGAAACGGAAATTGAATCGGATTTTTGAACAGTATTCTCTGGAACAGAAAGTTCAGGAACAGTATCCGTTTGAACTTTCAGGTGGAATGACAAGAAGAGTTATGATTTCTACAGCGTTAATCGAGACACCGAAACTGGTCATTGCAGATGAACCAACTCCCGGGCTGGATCCGAAGCTTGCGAGACGTGCAATGGAACATTTCAGGCAGCTTGCAGATATGGGGGCAGCAGTGCTTATCATTACGCATGATCTGGAACTGGCACTTGATACAGCAGACAGAATACAGGTTTTTTATGCGGGATATACGATTGAGGATGCAATGGCAGAGGATTTTGCGAAAGAAGAAACATTGCGTCACCCGTACACAAGAGCATTGTGGAGAGCTATGCCGAGGAATGGATTTCATTATATCAATGGAGTACAGCCGTATGCCAGAGATATGAAACCGGGATGCCCGTTTGCACCACGTTGTGAGAAATGTACGGACAGATGTCGGGAAAAAGAAGTTCCATGGCGGTCATCCGGAAATGGCTATGTGAGGTGTGTGTATGATTCTTGAAGTAAGAAATCTTTCTTTTCGATATGAAAATAAGGGCAGACAAATATTAGAACAGTTCAGTCTGCAGGCAGACAGTAATGAGAGAGTTGGGATTGCAGCGCCAAGTGGGTTTGGAAAAACAACATTATGTAAGCTGCTTGCAGGATATGAACAGCCGGAGAGTGGAGAAATTCTTCTGGATGGAGAACTATTACAGTCCTATAAAGGGTACTGCCCGGTACAGATGATCTGGCAGCATCCGGAACAGGCAGTGAATCCGAGACTGAGAATGAGAAGCGTTTTTGAAGAGGGTGATCAGGTAGATCCAAAGCTTATGGAGAAACTGGGAATTGAACCGGACTGGCTGAACCGTTTTCCAACAGAACTTTCAGGAGGCGAACTACAGAGATTCTGTATTGCAAGAGCCTTGGGAAAAAGAACCCGGTTTCTTCTGGCAGACGAGATCAGCACTATGCTGGATCTCATTACTCAGAGTCAGATCTGGCATTTCCTGATAGAAGAAACCCAGAGACGGGGAATTGGAATGATCGTGGTCAGTCATGATTCGGAGCTGGTGGAGAAAGTGTGTACCAGAGTGGTAAGAATGAATAAACAGTAATAGAAATGTTTATCTATATCACTTACCTGTATGCAGATTCGGTTATACATTTGATGAAAATCTTGACATGGTTGGCATATATAAAAAATAATAAAGAGACTTACATATTCCTGAAAAATGTTTTTTCAGAAAACAGTAAGTCTCTTTATTATTTTGATAGCATTAAAGCAGAAACGGATATTAGACTACAGAGATAATATTTGGTTAGTTTAGCATCCAAATAATTCCGCAGTTTTCCTCATTCGTTTTGCAATCGGAACACCGAACGGACAGCGGGATTCGCATGCCTGACATCCGATACATTCAGATGCTTTGTGTTCCAGAAGTTCGTAGTGAGACTGGACAGTTGCAGGTACTTTTGGCTGCATGGTTGCCAGGTCGTAGAATTTGTTGATCATGGCGATGTCCAGGTCGGATACACAAGGTTTGCAGTGACCGCAGTAGGTGCACTCTCCACGGTAGGAGTGCAGAGGTGCATTGGCAAGTACGGATGCGTAGTCTTTTTCTTCTTCGGAAGAAGTTTCATATGCGACTGCTGCGTCTACCTGTTCCTTAGTATCATAGCCGCACATAATGGAACAGACTGCAGGTCTGGTCAGGGCGTAGTGGACGCACTGGACTGGGGTAAGAGTTACTCCAAACGGAGAACGTTTCTCGTCAAAGAGTCTGCCACCTGCGAAGCCCTTCATAACGGTGATTCCTACGTCATTCTGTTCACATACTTTGTATAAGCGGGCACGTTCAGGATCAATTCCTTTCAGATTTGCATCAAATTCTTCTGCAAACATGGTATCAATATTTTCACTTGCCGGAAGCATATCGAATGCCGGGTTGATGCTGAAAAGAATCATTTCTACAAATCCGGATTCAGCAGCTTTGATGGCTACTTTTGGATTGTGTGAACTTATGCCGATATGATGGATCACGCCGGTATTTTTTAATTCCATGACATAGTCCATGTAATCAGAATGCTGGATATTTTCCCATTCTTCTTCGGAATCTATGTAGTGGATCATACCGAGATCAATATAGTCTGTCTGTAATCTTTTTAACAGATCTTCGAATGCAGGACGGACATACTTCATATCTCTGGTGCGGTAGTACTGGTTATCTTTCCAGGTGGAACCGATATGTCCTTGGATAAACCATTCGCTGCGGTTATCCTTGATTCCTTTTCCGATGATATCTCTGGACTTCGGATCTGCCATCCAGCAGTCAAGGATGTTGATTCCTTTAGAGGAGGCGTAGTGGATCAGTTCAATTCCTTCTTCTTCCGGATGGCGCTCCAGCCATTCTCCGCCGAAGCCGATTTCACTGACTTCCAGTCCGGTTTTACCTAATCTGCGAGTTTTCATTATTGATTTCCCCCTTTGAACAATAATTGATTTGTATGGATTGCCAGAACTATTGTGCAGCAATCATAGATAACAAATCAGGGTCAAAAAACTTTTGACCCTGAAATTATGTTTATTATAACATGAATAAAGAAGATTCAAAAGTTATTAATGAATGATTCCCTCCAGTTCCTGATGGTCATTCAGGGTTCTGCGAATATAGGGTAAAATCTGTTCACCAGCGGAAGTCAGACAGATTCCATTGCGGTTTCGTTCCAACAGAATAAGATTCCATTCTTTTTCCAGATCTCCGATCATTTTACTGATAGAAGACTGTGCATAATTTAAATCTTCGGCAGCTTTGGTAAAGCTGCCTTTTTCTACGGTTTTGATAAAGGCGAGGTATTTTTGTAAATGGTTGTCCATAATAAATGTATTCCTTTTTTCGATGCAAACCATCTATAATATTCGTTTTTCTTATTTTAACTTCTTATATATAATAATGCAAGAAGCTTCTGTATGGAAAATCAGGAGGTATTAGGTAATTGCGAAACTCGCGAAGCTCGTTCGTAATTACCTATTATACCATATCCAGTGAGGGGTTATTTCTTTTTTGGTAACAAAAAATGCCGTATTTATGCGGCTTGTGGCGTTTTGCAAACGCCTATCAGGAGGTATGATTGAGAGGAGAATTTTGAAAAGGGGAAAATCGGGTCATTATCGGAAAATGAAATAATTATAGGCTGGCTTATGGTTAAGGTGAAAGATAAGAAAAATAATATTGATTTTGGGATTATGACCGGATGAAGAAAGAAATGGAGAAAAAAACTACGGAAGTGGATATGCTTCGTGGTCCACTTGCAAAACAACTGTTATTATTTACTCTTCCTATTGCACTGAGCAGTATTCTGCAGCAGTTGTTCAATGCGGCAGATACATCAATTGTAGGATATTTTGGCAATGCGAATGCACTTGCGGCTGTGGGAACAAACGGAGAGATTATGGCGCTGCCATTCTTAGGGCGCGTGGGGACAGCCGTTATCCATTTATTGCATTGACAGTTTCGGGAATTTTGAATGTAGTGTTGAATTTGATTCTGGTCGTGGTGTTTCATCTTGGCGTGGCAGGAGTGGCGATTGCCGGAAGTACGATTGCCATGAATTTTGAATATTTTGCATATTATGGAATTACTGCGTTTGGACAGACGGCGACGACTTTTACCAGTCAGAATTATGTGTATTTTATTTTTTGAACCTGTCTGCAGCTTTTATGAAATACCGGCAGGCGTTTTGCGTGGTACGGGACATGCTATGTCACTGGTAGTCAGTACGATGGTGGGTACCTGTGTATTTCGTATTGTATGGATATGTACAGTTTTTCGTATATATTCATCATTGGCGATGCTGTATCATGCCTTTCCATTATCATGGGGGCTTACAATTATATTTGTTATGATCAGTTTTGATGTTGTAAAGCCTTTTAAGGGAGTTGCTATTCAGGAATAAAATAAAATTCCAGATAAAAACAGGAATATTTGACATCTTTGTAACGGGGTGCTAGTATTTGAGTTAGAAATAACTAATTCATAATGCTGGCACTTTATTTACGTGGCAGAAAATTATTGCAACATGTTTCCGTGATAAAAAACTCTTCTGGACAAGGGCGTAATGTAGTGAGAATTCTGCAGTCAGTATTATTTATTGTGCGATAATGAAAAATCGGATAATGGGAGAAATATGAATTATGAAAGTATACGAATTTGGTGATAAAAGTAAACCTGGTATTATGTTGTTTCCAGGAACCTGCTGTTACTGGAAATCAAATTTCGGACATGTGCTGGAGAATCTGCAGGAGCATTTTTATACAATGGTTGTGAGCTATAGCGGGTTTGATGAAACAGAAAACACAACTTTTATTTCTGAACTGGATGAAGTAGAGAAAGTTGAAGCATATATTAAGAATAAATTTGGTGGAAAGATTTTTGCTGCATATGGTTGTTCACTGGGGGGATCTTTGGTTTCTCTGCTGGTAGGCCGTCAGAATATTCATATTGACCATGCTATCATTGGTTCCAGTGATATGGATCAGGCACCGAAATGGCTGGCCAAAATAGAAACTGCGATTATGATCCCGCTGTTTTATCCGTTTATTACAGGAAAAAGTGACTGTTTTCTGAGAAGAAAAATGGATAAGAGATTGCAGCAGGGTGGAGAAAGTGCAGAACATACGAAAAAATTTCTGGAAATCATGGGTGTGGGAAGTGGAATTGACCTTTCATTCATTTCAAAAGAATCCATGAAAAATCAATTTTGTACGGACCTGTATACGAAAGTCGGTGAGAAAATCCAGGTACCGGGAACAACGATACATGTTTTTTATGCGAAAAAAATGGGAGAAAAATATCTGGATCGTTATTTAAAACATTTCGCAGATCCGGATATCCATGAATTTGATCTGCAGCATGAGCAGTTGTTGCTGGATGCAGACCGCTGGACGGAAGAAGTTTGCAGGACCTGTGGAATTTACTAAAAATAGAAGATTGTCACTACGATAACCGAATTCGGGCAAAATATACCGCAAAGTGGGGCGTGCAGATTGTGGGAATGATTTTTCAAACACACGAGAAACAATCGTGCTTTTGAAGAAATGGTAACGAATGCCAGAAAGCGGCTGGCAGATGATGAATTTGAAGCATCTGGGAAAATGCTGTTAAGTTAAGTAAGAGTGCGGATCATTATCTGACAGTTGAGGATGCGGTTATATTTGGCGGGATTATGATGGAAAAATTAGAGTTGGTATCTGAATAAACTACGGAGCAGTTATTTGGTTGTGAGCAAGTAGTGAAACGGATGATTTTGTCCGCTTGACAGGAAAAGTCTCTGTACTGGCCTCAGGGAGCGAAATTTCTTTGTGTTAGCGGACTTTCCATAGAGGAGAACAGGCGCGAGTCACAAATCTGATTTGGAAAAGATTTATGATTTGCACCTGATTTTTATACTATCATCTGGAATAACATTACCATAAGCGGCATTGTGATGATAGAGAACAGTGTGGTTACAACATTGATCGCGCTTGCGTATCGCGAGTCATTTCCGTACACCTGGCACATTTGTGTTACTGTGGAAGCAGATGGTGTAATGACCGCCAGGAAAACGATCAGCATGATCTGATTTCCGTCTGCAGAAAGAGATGCCAGATGACTGAATTTCAGAAGTATCAGTGATAATAAAGGCACTGCGATCAGACGCAGGAACGAAATAAAATATACTCTTTTATTTGCAAAAATCTGTTTCAGATTCATGCCTGCGAAAAGCATACCTGTTACGAACATGCTTGCAGGTCCGATCATACTGCCGACTGCACTGAGGGTATTTCCGATGATCTCAGGCAGGCGGATGCGGGTAAAGAAGAGTACAATACCGATAAAAATCGAAATCATATTGATGTTTAATACAATCTTTTTCCAGTCGTAAGACGGCTCACGGCTGAGAATCTTTTTGCAGTGTGTCCAGAGAAAAATGAGCTGTACACTCATGAAAACACATCCATACAGTACCCATTTCTGTCCTAAAATAAATGTCACGATCGGTACGATCAGATTTCCGGAATTGGAGTAGTAAACAGAAGCGATTTCTACCTCATTTAAATGTAGAAGCTTTCCAAAGGCTGAAATAATGATCAGAAGGATTATCTGAAGCATGACAGAGGCTGCGAGAGCAATGAGCAGGCCCTTGACTGTATCCATGGTGTAATCTACCTGAAATGCGTTGATGATCACGCAGGGAATGATCAGATAAAGGACTATTTTTGATAAAACTTTACTGTCATCATCTTTTAAAAGACCTGTTTTTACGATTAAAAATCCCATGAAGATCATAAGAAAAAGTTCTGCGATCTGCTCCATGAGAAGGATACTGATATGCATAAAATCATCTCCTGTCAGTTTCGTTTATGTTCTGCTGAATGTTCGCAATCATTATAAAACATAGATGGATTGAGCACAAGAAAAAACCAAAGCTATATGAGGAAAATATTGTTACATGAGGTTTATCGGGCAAAAAAATCCAGTAAAAAAGAGTAAGATTGGCATTTCTTTATTTTCATAAACTGCTATAATTAGAAAAGAAAAAAGGCGAAATACAGCAGATGAAATAGCCTTGAGGAAAGGGAGAAGAAAGAATATGGAAATCCTGGAGATTATTTTACCGGTATTGGTTATGGTCATATTAGGAATGGCGTGCAGAAAAGGAAAATTGCTGACACAGAGCGGCATTGATAATATGAAGATTTTGGTGACTAATATTATGCTTCCGGTTGCAATTTTTCATGCGTTGGCAACTGCGGAATATAGCAGAAAAACAGGAATCCTGGTATTGATCATGCTTGTGATGCTGGTGATCTCATTTGGAATCGGATTTTTGCTGAAGGCGTTTATGGAAGAGACGTATAGAAAATATCTTCCGTTTATGGTCTGTGTTTATGAAGGAGGAATGATGGCATATCCTCTATACACCAGTTTATGCGGCAATGAAAATCTGTCCCAGATCGCAGTACTTGATATTGCAGGATTACTTTTTGGATTCAGCATCTATATGGGAATGCTGGGGCAAACTGAAAACGGAGAGAAATTTAACATAAAGAATTTGTTTTTCAGTGCATTGAAAACACCTGCATTTGTGGCAAGTGTTCTTGGAATTATTGCCGGGTTATCCGGTGTTATTAACAGACTGATCGCAGGATCGCTTGGTGGAACTTATCTGAGTGTGGAAAATATTTTGACAGTATCTGTTTCTTCTATTATTCTTCTGACTGTAGGATATAGCATAGAACTGACACCGGAACTGATAAAACCATGTATTAAGACAATTATCATGCGCGTGTGCCTGCAGGCGGTTATGATGGCAGGTGTTCTGATGGCTGTGAAGTACTTTGTGGGAAGTTCCAGACTTCTGAATCTGGCAGTGATCATGTACATGTCAGCACCGGCTACTTTTAGTCTTCAGACGTTTTTGAAGAAGAAAGAGAGCAGTGCGTATGCATCCACGACCAATTCACTTTACTGTATTGTTTCTATTTTGGTTTATATAATAGCGGCAGTTTTTTCGCTGCAGTAATAGAAAAGAAAAGCAGATAAATATCAGGAACCCTGTGATAAATTAGTATATTATGTTGTTTGTAATCAGATGACAGGTCTGATTGAATGATTTTTTTCAAAAAAGCCGTTGAATTAAATTTTCAACTATATTATAATGGGTTAAGCAAAAATGAAGAGTACCCATAAAAGCGTTGATGAAGAAAGTAGTGCAGTCAGGTTCTGACAGAGAGAGAAACATTTGCTGGAAGTTTCTTGAGAACGGATTACATGAAGACCACTTCGAAGCTGTGCGCAGAAGGATGGATTCCGAAGCGTTACCGTATTGCCCCGTTATCGGCTGTAAGAGTAAAAAATTAAGGTGGAACCGTGTGCAAGCACCCTTAGATCATGTATAAATCTATGGGTGCTTTTTTCATTCTATAGCAAGTCAGAGACAAAATATCTTTTGACCCTGACATCATTTCATGAAAACATAAAAATTAAAAAGGAGAATACAAATGGTAAATTTCAAAGAAAATGAGCAGTTAAACACACTCAATCATTCTTGCGCCCATGTCATGGCACAGGCAATTAAGCATCTTTATCCAAATGCCAAATTCTGGGTAGGACCTGTTGTAGCAGAGGGATTCTACTATGATATTGATCTTGGCGATGATGTTATCCGTGATGAAGATATCGAAAAGATTACAAAGGAAATGAAAAAAGTTGTTAAATCCGGCAAAAAGATCATTCGCCGTGAAGTTTCCAAGGAAGAAGCTCTGGAAATGTTCAAAGATGATCCTTACAAACTGGACTTAATTGACGATCTTGATGATGGCAATATCACAGTTTACGATCAGGGTGATTTTACAGACCTCTGTCGTGGACCTCATGTAGATAATGTAAAATTATGTAAACACTTCAAACTGATCCGTCATTCCGGTGCTTACTGGAAAGGTGACAGCAAGAATAAAATGCTTCAGCGTATTTATGGTGTATGTTTCCCGACACAGGAAGAGCTGGATGCACACTTACAGTTATTAGAGGAAGCCAAAGAAAGAGATCACAGAAAGATCGGTAAAGATATGAACCTGTTTATGGTAGACGATCTTGTTGGACGTGGTCTTCCAATGTTCCTTCCAAAAGGTTATACAATCTGGCAGGAGCTGGAAAACTACATCAAGGATAAAGAAAGAAAACTGGGATATCTCCATGTTATGACTCCTTGTGTTGGTACTGTAAATCTTTACAAGACTTCCGGACATTGGGATCACTATAAAGAGAACATGTTCCCACCTATGGAAATGGAAGGAGAATCCTTTGTCCTCAGACCAATGAACTGTCCGCATCATATGATGATCTATGCAAACAGAAGACATTCCTACAAAGACCTGCCGATCCGTATCGGTGAGATTGCTCATGACTTCCGTTATGAGAGCAGCGGTACATTAAAAGGTATCGAACGTGGCCGTCATTTCTGCCAGAATGATGCCCATCTGTTTGTAACACCAGAGCAGATCAAGGATGAATTTACAAAAGTTGTCAGATTAATTTTTGATACTTATAAAGATTTCGGTATTACCAATTATCGTTGTGTTCTTTCTCTTCGTGATCCTGAGAACAAAGAAAAATATCATGATGACGATGAGATGTGGAATACAGCAGAAGATGCACTGCGTCATGTTTTAAATGATATCGGAATTGAATACACAGAAGAAATCGGTGAAGCTGCATTCTATGGTCCGAAACTGGATGTAAATGTTCAGCCGGCTATCGGTAATGAGATCACTCTTTCTACCTGCCAGTTAGACTTCTGTCTGCCATCTAAATTCAACCTGTATTACATTGACAGCAATGGCGAAAAGAAGACACCGGTTGTACTGCATCGTGCTATTCTGGGATCTCTGGATCGTTTCATGGCTTATATCCTGGAAGAGACAAAGGGAAATCTGCCAACATGGCTTGCTCCTGTTCAGGTTCGCGTTATCCCGGTTAAAACAGATGACGATGGATTAAATGCTTATGCGAAAGAAATCGTTGATGCATTAGAGGCAGCTGATGTTCGCGTTGAGCTTGATGACCGTTCCGAAAAACTTGGTTACCGTATGCGTGATGGTCAGGTACAGAAAGTACCTTATCTGCTGGTTGTTGGATTTAATGAAAAAGATAATCGCAGCGTTTCTTTCCGTCTCCATGGAGAAAAAGAAACAAATGTGCTTCCACTGGATGAGTTTGTAGAAGCAATCAAGAAGGAGATTGTTGAAAAATCAAGAGAACATATTTCTGTGAAATAATATGTGTTAAATAAAAAATGCCTGTCCTATGGTTATTGTTTGAAATCATAGAACAGGCGTTTATTTTTTGCTTCCTTTGACTTGGGGGGGTCTTGTGTTATATCGTCATACCAGTGTTTACAAACTTTGATAAGGGCAAATACAAGGGCAAACAAAATCTATAAAACAGTATAACACAAAATAAAAGTGACATGGTGAACTGATTGAAAAGTTTTACATTTTAGATTAGATATTCAGCTGTCTCTGGAAATTCATATTATTTTTATTTCCGTTTGTATTATTATACAGATCCAGTTGGAATACACAGCGGTCGGCACGGGTGATAGACGTTGTGTATTCATAAATAAATCCGGATTGCAGATTGGAAAGTCTGCTGATTTTATAACCGGCGATTCCAGGTTTGCAGTTCAAAAGAGCTGCATTTTTTTTATTTATAACGATTGCTTCGATGGACTCGTTTGCGTGATAAAGTTCCAGATGATATTCATTGCTCAGAATATTATAGAGCGAACCATTGCTGAAATCGTATTTTTCAATTCCTTCACAGAGATAGTAAGGAATATAAGTATCTTCAACTAGAAGAGGTTCTTTGTCTGCACATCGTATACGAACCAGATGAAAGACTTTTTGCTGTCCGGCAGGAAAGCGAAGCGCATTTATAATTTTATCCGGGATTTTATCAGTTACTTCTTTTGTAAGGACTTCAGAATTTGGTGTGTAGCCCAGGTTTTTCATATTTTCTGTAAAATTATACAGATGATTAATTGGTCTGGTGAACTTCTTGTCTGCAACGAACGATCCTTTTCCTCGATGTCTTACGATCAGACCTTCGTCTACCAGACAGTTGAGTGCCTGTCGGACAGTTGTACGGCTGACACCTAAAATTGCACATAGTTCATTTTCTGCGATCATAGGATCTCCCGGTTTTAATACTTCTGCCTGTATCTGGATTTTAAAATAAGATGCAAGCTGCATATAATAGGGGATGCCTGTATCACTGGAGAAATGAAAGGTTTCTTTGAAATATTTTTCATCCATAATCATTTTCCCTCGTATCGTATTATTTAAAAAAATATAGGATAATAAATGTTACATACATTTGTCACATAATAAGCTTATCATAGCATACTAAAAATCATAAATCAAGCAAATGTAGAAGAGAAGCCTACAAAATATAAGAAGAAAAGGATAACTAAAACAAATAATATAAAAGTGTTGACAATAAAATAAAAGAATGATATATATTAAATGTATCATACATATGTAACAAATAAAAAACGGAGGTAGAATCATGAAAAAACTGACAAAAAAAGCAAACGAAATGACATTAAAGGAACTTGCATCTTACATCGATTATTCGGTATTGAAACCGGAATTTACAGAAGAACAGATCATAGAACTTACAAAGGACGGAGTGAAATTGGGATGTGCCACCATTTGTATCAATCCAGGGTATATGGATCTGTGTGAACCATATGTAAAGGGAAGCGAAACGATGCTTTGTCCGGTATGCGATTTCCCATTTGGAACAAGTTCAACAGAATCAAAAGTAAAGCAGATTGAAATCGTAGCAAAATACGATACAGTAAAAGAAGTAGATATTGTGGCAAACTTTGGATGGATCCGTGGCGGACAGTATGATAAGGTGACAGAAGATCTGGAGAAATGTGTGGAAGCTGCACATAAATATGGAAGAGAGATCAAGGTTATCTTTGAAACGGATGCACTGAATGAAGAACAGATCAGAAAGACTTGCCATTGTTGTATTGAAGCAGGAGCAGACTTTGTAAAGACAAGCACAGGTTTCCTGACTGGATTTGAAGCACACGGGGCAACACCAGAGGTTATCAGGATCATGATGGAAGAAGTAGGAGACAAATGTAAAGTAAAAGGAAGCGGATGCATTCGTACAAGAGAACATTTCCTTCAGCTGATCGATATGGGAATCGACAGAATGGGCGTGGGATACAGATCAGTACCTGTAGTACTTGACTTGAACAGATAGTTATAAAAATTCGGGTTTTGTTTACGGACAGCTACAAGGGAAAACAAACAGAGAAGGTGAGCTAAAATGAAAAAAGAGGAAATCGCCGAAAAAATGAATATTCTCGGCACCTTCCTTGGAAAGCGGGATATTCCGGAGCTTTCCAGAGAAGCACTTGAAGCAAAATATGGATTTTCACAGGCAGATGTGATGGTACTTTTTGGAGGAAGCATTCTGTGCGGTGGGGATGTTCTTGCCGAAGCAATGAAAAATGAGATAGCGAAAAAGTATATTATTGTAGGTGGTGCAGGACATACGACAGAAGCACTTCGCCAGAAAATGCACCATGCATTTCCTGAGATTGAAACGAATGGGCTTCTGGAGTCAGACGTATTTGAACAGTATCTGGAGAAAAGATACAGCCTTCATGCAGACTATCTGGAAAGGAAGTCGACAAACTGTGGAAATAATATCACCTATATGAAAGAGCTGATCGAAGAAGAGGGGATTGCCTGCCGGACGATGATTCTCTCACAGGATGCAACGATGCAGCACCGGATGGAGGCCAGTGTGAAGAAATATATGCCGGGCGTTCAGGTGATCAATTATGCGGTTTATGATGCAAAGGTTGTGGTTAGAAATGGTGAGCTCACCTATGAAAAAGAAATCTGGGGAATGTGGGATATTGACCGGTATCTGACACTTCTTCTGGGAGATATGCAACGATTATCTGATAACAAAGATGGATATGGTCCGGAAGGAAAAGGATATATCGTGCATGTGGATGTGCCGGATGAAGTAGAAAAGGCATTTATGGATCTGAGGAAGGAGTTTGGGGATAAGGTGCGGGTGGCAAATCCGGAGTATGCGGGATAAAATAAATTGATTGAAACAAATTACAAAAAATATTGTAACTATTCCGTAGCAACTGTCGTAACTGTGAAAAGTACTGAACAGTTACGAAATTAAAAAAATACAAATAGTAAAGGGAGGTTTATACAAAATGGGAATGGAAGGATACAAACTGGAAGCGCATCCGATGAGCAGAAAAGAAGCGATCATTCAGGGCGATTGCTACCGAATCACTATGCTGACACCGGCGCTGGTACGTCTGGAATATAACGAGGAAGGTGTGTTCGAAGACCGCGCCACACAGTCTGTTTTAAATCGTGACTTCCCGGTACCGGAGTTTAAAGTTGTGGAGGATGAAAACGAACTGGCAATCTTTACAGATTCTCTGGAAATCCACTACAACAGAAAATCTTTTGCAGCCAATGGTCTGTCTGTTAAAGTTGTAGGCGGCGAAGGTGGCTGGGGAAGAAACTGGAATTATGGCCAGGAACCGATGGATCTGATGGGAACTGCACGTACTTTGGACAGATGCGACGGAATCATGAAACTGAGTGATGACGCATACATGAAAGGAAACACTCCAATGAATGAGAAATACGTTGGAAAAGTTCCTATGGAGCATGGTATTCTCTCAAGAAATGGTTTTTCCGTAGTAGATGACAGTCATTCAATGGCACTGACAGAAGATGGCTGGGTAGCACCGAGACGGAGTGTTGGTGAAGATCTGTATTTCTTCGGATATGCCCATCGTTATCTGGATTGCCTGAAAGATTTTTATTATCTGTGCGGAAAACAGCCGCTGCTTCCAAGATATGCGTTCGGTAACTGGTGGAGCCGTTATCATCGATATACAGAAGAAGAATATAAAGAACTGGTAGAGCGTTTTGAAGATGAAAAACTGCCATTTTCCGTAGCAGTTGTGGATATGGACTGGCATCTGGTTGATGATGTGGATCCAAAATACGGAAGTGGATGGACAGGATATACCTGGAACAGGAACTTCTTCCCGGATCCAAAAGGCTTCATGAGCTGGCTGCATGAACACAATATGAAAGTTACATTGAATGTACATCCGGCAGATGGTATCCGTGCTTATGAAGAATTATATCCTTCCATCGCTGAAAAGATGGGTATTGATCCTGCAAGTGAGATTGCGGTACAGTTTGATCCGGCAGATCCTTATTTTATGGAAGTGTATCTGAAGGATCTACATCATCCGCTGGAGGAAGAAGGAGTAGATTTCTGGTGGCTTGACTGGCAGCAGGGAACTGTTACGAAAGTACCGGGACTGGATCCTTTGTGGATGCTGAATCATTATCATTATCTGGATAGCATCTGGAAAGGAAATCGTCCGCTGACATTCTCCAGATATGCAGGTGTGGGAAGTCACAGATATCCGGTTGGTTTCTCAGGAGATACTGTGATCAGTTGGGAAAGCCTGGCATTCCAGCCATATTTTACCAATACCGCAAGCAATGTGGGATATGGATGGTGGAGCCATGATATCGGTGGCCATATGATGGGTATTCGGGATGACGAACTGATGGCAAGATGGGTACAGTATGGAGTATTTTCTCCGATCAACCGTCTGCACAGCACTGATAATCCGTTTAATGGAAAAGAACCATGGAAATTTGATAAAATCACACAGGGAGTGATGGAAGAATACCTGCGTCTGCGTCATGGCATTGTTCCATATCTGTATACCATGAACCGGAGAGCAAATTATGAGGATCTTCCGTTGATTCAGCCAATGTATTATCTGGAACCGGAGCGTGATGAGGCTTATCAAGTACCAAACGAGTATTATTTCGGTTCTGAACTTTTGGTATCTCCGATTACAGAAAAACAGGATTCGGAAACTCGTGCCGCGAAAGCACACACATGGCTGCCGGAAGGTATGTGGGCTGATTTTTTTACCGGTATGGTATATCAGGGCGGACGTATGCTGAATCTGTGGAGAGGCGTAGAAGATTTTCCGGTTCTGATGAAAGCCGGAGCCATCGTGCCGATGAAAGATATGGCTGACTATGACAGCAGCACAGACAACCCGAAAGCAATAGAGGTACGTGTGTTCCCGGCAGAAGACGGAAGCTTCACTCTGTGGGAAGACCAGGGAGATACACCGGTGGATAAAGAAGAAAACTGGGCAGCTACTCAGCTGACATTTACCGGTGGAGAAGAAGATACATTTGTGATTGGAAAAGCACTGGGTAATGTATCTGTTATTCCGGAAACCAGAAGCTGGAAAGTTGTATTTATGGGTGTAGAAAAAGCATGCTGCAAAGTAATTGCCGACAGCAAAGAAATCCCGGCAAAAGTTTCCTACAACAAAACAACTGCAGCGCTGACAGTGGAAGTGCCAGAGACAGCAGTATCCAAAGAGATTGCTATTACATTTGCAGAAGGACTTGTAATTGCTGAGAATGATGTGGCAGGACGTTGCTATAATTTCCTGGAGAAAGCACAGATTCCATACAACCTGAAATCTGAGATTCAGACAATCGTTGAGTCTATGGGAAAAAAAGGAGTCATAACTCTTGCGGCGATGAATCTGAGTCCGGCTCTGCTGGGTGCAATTCTTGAGATCCTGACAGCATAAGAAAAGAAAATTCCCAACTCTGTAATTTTCAGTTGATTGAAAACTGAGAATAGGACAGGGTTGGGAGTTTTTTGCAAAATATTTATTTCTGGTAATCCCACCGGATTTCATTTCATCCATCAGAACCACCCATTCTTTCAGGAAATCATTCAGAACTCAATAGTCAAATAACGTACAGACAGGAGCAAGAGCCGTCCGGCTATCATTGTCATGGTAATAAACAGAAGTGTGCATGGCTCGTAGGGTTCACAAATTCTTCATAAAAATTAGCAATCACCTATTGATAATGGAAGTCGATTTTTGTCCTGCCTTGTGTATCCCGGAAGTGCCTGTTTTACAGGCTTTCCGGGGCATCAGTCATTTTGTCTGGTATTGTAAAGCAGTGTCAGATTTGTCGTAAATGTCGTAAATTTGTGGTCAAAAAATGAGAGTCATTTTAATGACCAGTCGAGGGAATGGGGTGCTAAACGGATGTTCAGTGAACATCCATTTACTACTGACTGAAGTGGAACGTAGAAGATGAAAGCTCCATCAAGTTGCTGACAGCCAAATTTGCAGATGTGGATAGATGCAGAGAGTTCATTGCCAATACAATTTCTCTGAAGTGATAGCAGATAACAGGTCGGCAGGTCTTTCTAAAAAATAATCTGCTTTTATGTGCTTATTATGACTGCCCCATACTGCCAAAGCAA